>JAYUAM010000164.1:0-5492 GCA_043741295.1 Acidimicrobiia bacterium | reverse complement strand
GAGGAGCCGACCCGTCATGCCCGTGTCCGAACAGGCCGGCTGGCCGTTTCCGTCGAACGACGCGCTGTCGCGCGTCCTCGAACACGACGGCGGGTCGTCGATCGTCCCGAGCGAGTGGCGCGGGAGCGGGCGCGGCGACGTCATCGCGCGGCCGCAGACGCTGCCCATCGGCTGAACGATGGCGCTGCGGATCGGATACTCCCTCACCTACGCGTTCGAGCAGCCGACGCCGATGATCGTGCTGCTGAACGTGCACTACAGCCGGGCGTCCGACCTGGTGTCGCCCGACACGATGATCACCGCACCGTCGACGCCATACACGTCGTACCGCGACTCGTTCGGCAACTGGTGCAACCGCCTGGTCGCGCCGGCCGGCGTGATGCGGATCAGCGCCGACACCGTCATCCGTGACGACGGCGCGCCCGACGAGCTGGCCCCTGACGCCGCGCAGAGCGCCGTCGAGGCGCTGCCCGAGGAGACCCTCGTCTACCTCATGCCCTCGCGGTACTGCGAGAGCGACCGGCTCGTGGAGCTGGCGTGGCAGCTGTTCGGTGCGACGCCGCCGGGTTGGGCCCGCGTGCAGGCGGTGAGCACCTGGGTGCATCAGAACATCACGTTCGGCTACGAGTGGGCCCGGCCCGGCAAGACGGCGTGGGACGCCCTGCAGGAGGGGCGCGGGGTCTGCCGCGACTTCGCCCACCTCGGCGTGGCCTTCTGCCGCGCCTTGAACGTGCCCGCCCGCTACTGCACGGGCTACCTGGCCGACATCGGCGTGGTCGCGCCATTGACCCCGATGGACTTCTCCGGCTGGTTCGAGGCGTATCTCGGCGGCCGGTGGTACACCGTCGATCCCCGCAACCTCGTGCCCCGCATCGGACGCGTGCTTATCGCCAGAGGGCGTGACGCCGCCGACGTGGCGATCACGACGACGTTCGGACCGAACGAGCTGCGCGACTTCCAGGTGTGGACCGAGCCGGTGATCTTGCCGGGCTGACGGTCGCAGGCTGGCCTCGAAGGGTCAGTCGTAGCCCACCTCCCAGAGCACCAGGCCCTGGGGCGGCGCGACGGGGCCGGCGCCGGCCCGGTCCCTGGCATGGAGCACGCCGAGCACCTCGCCGGCGTGACGGCGACCCTGGCCGACGTCGACCAGGTAACCGACGATCGAGCGCACCATCTGGTGGCAGAACGCGGTGGCCCGGATGTGGAACCACAGCACGTCGGGATCTGGGCTGCCCGGCCGCTCCCACCGCGCCTCCTGCACCCGCCGCACCAGCGAGGGCGCGCCGTGCTCGCCCGCCGGATCGTCGATCTTCGGCCGGCGGCAGAACGAGGTGAAGTCGTGCTCGCCGACGAATGGGTCACAGGCCAACTGCATCGACAGCACGTCGAGCGGCGCGCTCACGTGCCACGCCGTCGGGGCCAGCAACGGGTCGGGCCACGGGCGGTTGAGCACCTGGTAGCGGTACTGGCGCCACGTGGCCGAGAACCGGGCGTCGAACCCGTCGGACACCCACTCGATCGAGCGCAGCACGATCGACGGCGCACACAACGAGTTCATCGAGCGCTGTACCCGGGCCAGATCGGCCGTCTCGGGCGCGTCGAAGCTGACCACCTGGCCGCGGGCGTGCACACCGGCGTCGGTGCGCCCGGCGCCCGTGAGCTCGACCGGCACCTGCAGCACGCGCGCCAACGCCGTGGTGAGCGTGCCCGCCACCGTGTCCACGCCCGGGTTCACGGCGAAGCCATGGAACGCGGCGCCGTCGTAGGCAACGAGGGCCCGGACCCGGCGATACCCGGCCTGGGACGCTTCGACAGCGCGCTCAGGCCGGACGTACAAGAGCGGTCAGACCAGCTCGATGCGCGCCATGGGCGCGTTGTCGCCGTGGCGCGGTCCGAGCTTCAGGATGCGGGTGTAGCCACCGTTGCGCTCGCCGAAGCGGGGAGCGATGTCGGCCACCAGCTTGTGCGTCATCTCCGGGTCACGCAGCTGCGACTGGATGAGGCGCATCATGTGCACCTGGCGCGACCCGCCAGCCTGGGCATGCTTGGCTTTGGTGATCAGCTTCTCGGCGATGGGGCGGAGCGCCTTGGCCTTCGACTCGGTCGTGACGATGGCTTCGGCGGCGAACAGCGACGCGGCCAGGTTGGCCATCATGGCCTTCTGGTGGGCGGCGCTGCCGCCGAAGCGGCGGGATCGACGAGGGGTGGGCATAGCGGATTCTCCGTGCTCTTCGCGATTGATCGGCGGTTGGTGGGAACCGGGACGGCGGCGTCAGCCGCGTAGGGTGAGCCCGCGCTCGTCGAGCTTGGCCTTCACCTCGTCGAGCGACTTCTGCCCGAAGTTGGTGATGTTGAGCAGGTCTTCCTCGGTCTTGATGAGCAGCTCGCCGATCGTGTTGATCTGCGCCCGCTTGAGGCAGTTGCGGGGGCGCTCGGAAAGGTCGAGCTCCTCGATGGCGAGGTCGAGATCGGGCGAGCCGGCGATGGCGCCGACCACTTCGCCGAGCTCGAGACCCTGGGGGGCCTCGCTCATGTTGGCGACGAGATCGACGAGCGACCGCAGGGTGGCACCGGCCGAGGCAAGCGCTTCCTTCGGGTTGATGGAACCGTCGGTCTCGACATCGAGGATGAGGCGGTCGAAGTTCGTCGACTGCTCCACACGGGTCGGCTCGATCGTGTACGTGACCCGCCGGACCGGAGAGAAGAGAGCGTCGATCGGCACGACACCGATGGTGCGACCCGACGCGTCACGGTCCGACGACATGTAGCCGCGACCGCGCTCGACCGTGAGGTCGATGGCGAGACGGCCCTTGGCGTTGAGCGTGGCGATGTGCAGGTCGGGGTTGAGGATCTCGATCTCCGACGGCGCCTTGATGTCACCGGCGGTGACCTCGGCCGGCCCGCGTGCGTCGAGACGCACGATGACCGCCTCTTCGGACGTCGAGGTGATGACGATGTCCTTGAGGTTCAAGATGATGTCGGTGACGTCTTCGGTGACACCGGTGATGGTGTCGAACTCGTGCAACGCGTCGTCGAAGCGGACGGTGGTGATCGCCGCTCCGGGGATCGACGACAGCAGTGTGCGCCGGAGCGAGTTGCCGATGGTGTGCCCGAAGCCCGGCTCGAGCGGGCCGATGGCGAACCGCTGACGGTTGCCTTCAGGTTCGCCGAGCGCCTCGACGGTAGGACGCTGAATTACCAGCATGTGCAGAACTCCCTAGTTCCCGTGGAGTGGCTTACTTGGAGTACAGCTCAACGATGAGCTGCTCGCGGACGGGCACGTCGATCTGGGCCCGCAACGGCATCTCGCGCACGGTCACCTGGGTGCCGTTGTCGCCGCCGTCGAGCCAGGCGACGAGCGCCCGATCCAGCGTGTCGAGGTTGGAGCGTACGGCGATCATCGAGCGGGCCTTGTCGCTGAGCGAGACGACGTCGCCCTTGCGGACATGGAAGCTCGGGATCGTGACGCGCTTGCCGTTGACGCGGATGTGGCCGTGGCGCACCAGCTGGCGGGCCTGGGCCCGGCTGGCACCCCACCCGGCGCGGTACGACAGGTTGTCGAGGCGCGTCTCGAGCAGGCGGAGCAGGTTGTCGCCGGTGACGCCCTGCTGGCGCACGGCTTCCGCGTAGATCTTGCGGAACTGCTTCTCCAGAACGCCGTAGATGCGGCGTGCCTTCTGCTTCTCGCGCAGCTGGGCGAGATACTCCGAGCCCTGCTGGCGGCGACTGCGCCCGTGATCGCCCGGCGGGTACGGCCGGCGCTCGATCGGGCACTTCGTGGTGTCGCACTTCGTGCCCTTGAGGAAGAGCTTCATGCGCTCGCGGCGGCACAGCTTGCAGACGGGACCGGTGTAGCGAGCCATGTCAGACCCTCCGACGCTTCGGCTGGCGGCAACCGTTGTGAGGCACCGGCGTGACGTCCTTGATGCCCGACACTTCGATGCCGAGGTTCTGGATGGAACGGATGGCGGTCTCGCGGCCGGAGCCGGGACCCTTCACCTGAACTTCGACGCGACGCAGCCCGTGCTCCATGGCCGCCTTCGCAGCCTTCTCGGCCGCCATCTGAGCGGCGAACGGCGTCGACTTGCGCGAGCCCTTGAACCCGACGTTGCCGGCCGACGCCCAGGCCACGACATTGCCCTCGGAATCAGTGATCGACACGATCGTGTTGTTGAACGACGACTTGATGTGCACCACGCCATTGGTGACGTTCTTCTTTTCCTTCTTACGGGGGCGGCGGCCCCCCGGCTTCGGCTTGGCCACGACTACTTCCTCACTGCCTTCTTCTTGCCGGCGACGGTCTTCTTCGGGCCCTTACGAGTACGAGCATTGGTGTGCGTGCGCTGCCCGCGAACGGGGAGGCCACGGCGGTGACGGAGGCCCTGGTAGCAGCCGATCTCCATCTTCCGCTTGATGTCCTGCTGGATGTCCCGGCGCAGGTCACCTTCGGTCGTGAGGTTCGTGTCGACCCAACGGCGGATGCGGTCGACCTCCTCTTCGGTGAGGTTGCGGACGCGGGTGCTGGGGTCGATACCGACCTCGGCGCAGATCTTCTGCGCCGTGGTACGGCCGACGCCGAACACGTAGGTGAGTGAGATCTCCAACCGCTTCTCGCGGGGGATGTCGACGCCGGCGATACGGGCCATGTGCGGTGCAGTCCTCTATCTCTTCGTGGCTAGTCGTCGTGGGCGGGGGCTTTAGCCCTGGCGCTGCTTGTGGCGGGGGTTGTCGCAGATGACCATCACGCGCCCGTGACGGCGGATCACCTTGCACTTCTCACAGATGGCTTTGACGCTGGGGCGGACCTTCATCGGTCGTGATTCCCTCTACTTGTACCGGTACGTGATGCGACCGCGGCTGAGGTCGTACGGCGTGAGCTCCACCTGGACGCGATCACCAGGGAGGATGCGGATGTAGTGCATGCGCATCTTGCCGCTGATGTGGGCCAACACCTTGTGGCCGTTCTCGAGCTCGACCCGGAACATGGCGTTCGGGAGCGGCTCGGTGACCGTGCCTTCGAGCACGATCGCGTCTTCCTTGGGCTTGGGCAGAACGTTCTCCTCGGACGTGGCCAGATCTTGGCGACGATGAACCCGGGGCGCGTCAAGAGTTGCGCCAGGGCCGGGGAGCAATGCTAACGGACGCGCGCACGGGAACCAAGTCCCGGTCGAGGTCTCCTCGAACTCCGCTTCGCTTCGTTCTCGATCGACTGCGCCTCGTCGCTGGCGCTTCCCTCGGCGCCTTCGACCACCTGCTCGGGCAAGTCTAGGTCGCGCTCGAGCGCTCCGGTGCGGATTGGCGACCCCGTTCTCGGTTGCGTCTCGCCACGGGAACCGGACAGAGCCCAGCCGTGAATCGAGGGCCCCGCCGGCGGCGAGCCGGGTCGGTTGGCGGGTCAGGTCAGGTCGGTGAGTGAGAGCTCGCACGGTGGGCAGGTGAGCGTGATGGTGCCGGCGGCGCCGGTGCGGTGCTCGTGATCCCACCCGTCCGGA
>JAYUAM010000163.1:0-2286 GCA_043741295.1 Acidimicrobiia bacterium | reverse complement strand
TTGTCGTTCAGCTCGCCGTGCTGCCTGCCGCTCCTGCCCGGCTACGTGTCGTTCATCGCCGGGCTGCCGATGGGCGAGGTCGACCAGCGGGCCAATCGTCGACGCGTGTGCCGTGCCGCCCTGCTGTTCGTCGCCGGGTTCACGCTCGTGTTCACGGCGTTGGGTATCTCGTTCGCGATCGTCGGGGCCGTGTTGCTACGGAGCGTCCCGGCCGTCACCCGCATCGCCGGGATCGGTGTCATCGTGTTGGGTCTGTCGATGACCGGTGCGATCCGGGTCCCGTTCCTCGGTCGTGAGCGACGGTTGCTCGGCCGTGTTCACCCTGGCCCCGACTCTGCCTTCCTGTTGGGTGTGGCCTTCGCGTTCGGGTGGGCACCGTGCATCGGACCGGTACTCGCCACGATCCTGACCGCCGCCGCGGCGACGCAGACGGTCGTGTGGGGGGCGATCCTGCTCACGTTGTACTCGCTCGGCTTGGGCATCCCATTCGTCTGGTTGGCACTCGGCCTGCAGCGCGCCAGCGGCTCGGTCCGCTGGCTACGTCGCCACGCACGGGTGATCGAACGCGTCGGGGGGACGCTCCTCGTCGGTGTCGGCGTCCTGTTCGTGACTGGGGCGTGGAGGACGTTCTTCATCCCGTTGCAACGCTACTTCAGCCGGTTTGGTTGGCCGCCGGTGTGAACACCGCTGCCATCGTCTACTATGTCTCGTCGTAGCGCACTATCGTGGTTGAGGTGGTGCCGGACTGAGGTGGGCTCGAGATCCACCAGCAGATGAACGCCACGCTCCTGCGGTCACGATCTTCGGCCACCGCCGTCCGACGGGGTCGACACTGGGATCGTTCAGAGGCGGTCGGTGCGGTTGCCGTCGCGCAGCATCGCTTCGAGTCGGGCGATCTCGGCGTCCTTGCGCTCGATCTCACGTTGCGGATCGGTCCGGGCGGGCGCAGCAGGACTGCTGGAGGAACCCATCTTTGACATGCCGCGCATCATCAAGATCATCGACAGCGGGCACGCGGCGACCAGCAGCAGGGGCAGCGCCCCGCGCCCCGCGGGCGCGAGGAGGAACACGGCGACGGCGACCACACCGAGACCGATGAGCACGTTGCGGTTGAGGCACTTCATGATGGGCGCTCCTTCAAAGACAGGGACAGAACTACTATACGACATAGTAGTGTGCTGCGGTTGTCGCCACCCGACCTGCGGCAGCCAACGTTGGTGGCGTCGCCCGCCGCCGAGGCGGACGCCGACCATGACGAGGCCGAGGCCGGCGAACTGGGACAGGACGTGGTGCCGGTCGCCGGGTACGGCGATGACGCCGGTTTGGGCGCCGGTGTCATCGTGGACCACTGCCGGCGGCGAGGAGGTCGCGGCGGAGTCGTCGTTCCGACGGGCGGCCGTAGGTGGAGAGCTGCCCGTCGATGAGGACGCCGGGGGCGAACAGGACACCGTGCTCGGCCGCCAGTTTCCGGCCGGAAGGATCTTCCTCGAGATCGATGATCTGCAACTCGAAGGGGACCTCGTGCCCGAGGCGGCCGAGGATCTCTTTGGCCTGCTCGCAGGCCGTGCAGCCCCGTTTGGTCAGCAGCGTGACGACCATCGCGTTGTCACGACCCGGCTGGGCCGGCCGCGAGCCCGGCCTTGAGGTCGGCCAGCAGTGACGCGACGGGGACGAACATCGTGAAGTCCGGCTTCCCGCCGTAGTCCGCTCGCCATCTGATGACGCCGTCGGGGCCGACGACGATGAAGGTGTGTCCGTCGGCGGAGTCGCCCATCATCCCGTACTGGTTGGCGTGGTAGGTCTTGGACACGGCGAGGCCGGTGTCGGCCAGTACGGGGCCGGGGATCTTGTCCTGGGCGAGCTTGCGGGTGAGCAGGTCGAGCGGGTTGGAGGTGATCGTGACGAACTCGTCGATCCCGGCGGCGGCGAACTCCGCTCGTTGGGTTTGGATGTCGCGCATCTGATCCCAGCACGGTTGACATCCGACACCTTCTTGGAAGTAGAGGAGCACGGTCTTGCCTTTGAGCGTCGCCAGGTCGAAGGTGCCACCGGCGGTCGACGCAAGAACGATCGGGGGAGCGGGTTGCCCGGCCTTGGGGTCGCCGACGGCGAAGCGGTAGTGGCCGCCGGTGGGATTCGCTCGTTTCGATCCGTTCGCTGAGACGTAGAGGCCGAACAACGCGACGACGGCGAAGCCGACGACCCCAGCGGCGAGAATCAGTGGGCGCCGAGGGATGCGGGCGTGGGCCGGTGCCCGGTCCGCTCGAACGGCCGGCGTGCTATCGG
>JAYUAM010000162.1:0-5507 GCA_043741295.1 Acidimicrobiia bacterium | reverse complement strand
ACGACGTCCTCGTCGGGCATCGGCCCGACGGCCGTGCCGACGATCCAGCCGAGGAGCAGGTCGGCCAGCGCCGGGTTGCGGGCCAGGGCCGGACCGTGGCAGTACGTGCCGATGATGCGGCCGTGACGGACGCCCTCCGTTCGTCCGGCCGTGCCGGCGGCGTCGGCACCGTTGCCGACGCCGACCCGCACCCGGGCGAGCGGCGTGAGGCCGGGGCCGAGCGTCGTGCCACCGCCGTGGTTCTCGTAGCCGGTCAACGTCGGCAGGTCGTCCTCGATGGGGTCGGCGACGAGCTCGCCGACGGCGCGCACGGCGCGGGGCCGGGTCACGAGGTCGAGCAGGCCGAGACCGGGCACCTGCCGGCCGCCGGCGGCGAACTCCGTTCCGAGGATCTGGTAGCCGGCGCAGACCGCCAGGATCGGGGCGCGTCGCTCGACCGCGCGGGCCAGGGCACCGTCAGCAGCGAGCAGCTCGCACGCGGTCGTCTGAGCGATGTCCTCACCGCCACCGAGCAGGTAGACGTCGGCCTGCTCTGGCAGCTTCTCGCCGGGCGCCACGTCGACGATCTCCGCGGCGATGCCGCGCGCCCGCGCACGGTGGGCGAGCACGAGCGCGTTGCCACGGTCGCCGTAGAGCCCGAGCACCGTGGGGTACAAGTGGGCGATGCGCATGACCGAGTCGGCCGAGTGCGAGCGCGGTGCGGACGAGGGCGCGTCACCAGTCGACATCGAGCTGCTCCAGCACGTCGTGGAACGCGGTGTACGTGGCAACGAGGTCGACCGGCCCGACCGGCACCGAACGCACGGCGGTCACCGCATCGTCGGCCACGGTGTGGGCGAGGCCAGCCACCTGCATTCGCAGCGACAGATCGAGTCGACGGTCACCGCTCGCCACGAGCACACGACCGGCGAGCAGCTCGAAGGGCACGTCCCAGATCCAACTCGTGTCGGTCCCGTCGGCACCCCGGGCGTTGAGGCAGACGACGACCGGGGTCCGCTCGTCGGCGGCGGCCGCGTCGGTCGGGCCGACAGCGCCCGCGTCGCCGGCCGTACTCGCGGCGCTCGGCGTGAGCACGTGCATCGTCTCCGTCCAGCTCGCCGGGTTCTTGCCCATCAGCAGGCGCACCGAACGGCCATCGACGTCGATGATGCGGTAACGACCGGCCACGTCGGTGACCGTCGCCAGTCGGGCGACCGCAGCGACCGGATCGACAGCGCGGGCCGATGCGACGGCGACGGCCATCGTGGCGTTCGTCCGGTTGAAGTCACCCGGCAACGGCAGCGCGAGCGGGAGCACTGCACCGTCCGGCAGGTGGATGCCGGCGACATCCACGGTCCACGACGGCGACGGACGCGACAACCCGCACTCGCAGTGCCACGAGCCATCGGCAGCGATCTCGCGCACCCGCGCGCAGCTCGGGCACAGCGCGCTGTCCTCGCGCCAGCGACTGCCGGCGCCGACCCACACGACGTCGCGGTGGTCGCCCACCGCCCACACCACGAGCGGGTCGTCGACGTTGGCGACGACCGTAAGCGGCCAGTCGACCTCGGCGATGAGCGCGCGCCAACGCTCGGCGATGCGCCGCACCTCGGTGATGCGGTCGAGCTGATCGCGCGAGAGGTTGAGCAGCACGAGCACGCACGCGCGCGCCTCGCGCACCACCTGCGGCACGTACAGCTCGTCGACCTCGAACACGAGCTCGTCGGCGCCGGCCGACGACGCCGGTTCGATCATGCCCGACGGCAGGTTCGCGCCCCGGTTCGACGCCACCGTACGCTCGGCCCCGAGCGCGGCGGCCACGAGGCAAGTGGTGGTCGTCTTACCGTTCGTGCCGGTGACGACCGTCACCGGTCGCCCGGCCACGAGCCGGCCGAGCACACCGGGGTCGACCTTCATCGCCACGCGCCCGCCGATCACCGCGCCGTGGCCGCGCCCGAGCAGCCGCGACGCGCGGCTTGCCGCCCGGCCGGCGACCACGGCCAGACGGGTGCGCAGCGGCGGCGGTGCGGCGACGACCATCGTGTCGAGGGTAGCCGGGGCCCGTCACAGCCGGCCGGCGAACGACTGTGGCGGCTCAGTGGGCGTGGTCGTGCGTGTCGATCGCCGTGCCCGGCGCCGAGCCGACCGCGACGGCCGGCACGACGATGGTGCACGGGTCGACGGCCGCGTCGGGCGCGCACGACTCGCACTCCAGCTCCAAGGTGGCGTGGGTGATGGCGAAACGGTCGCGCAACACATCCTTGATCCGCGCGCCGACCACCTGCGCCTCCTCCAACGTCGGGTGGCCGTCGAGCACGACATGGGCCGACAGCGCGGCGACCTCGGACGACAGGCCCCACGCGTGCAGGTCGTGCAGGCTCTCGACGCCCACCACCGTGGCGACCGCGGCCGTGAGCTCGTCGACGTCGAGGTGGGCGGGCGTCGCCTCGAGCAGGACATCAGCCGTGTCTCGAAGGAGCGCGATGGCGCGCCAGGCGATGAGAGCTGACACGATCAGCGACGCGATCGGGTCGAGCCGGTACCACCCGCCGCGCCACCAGATCACCGCGCCGGCCACGAGCACGCCGACCGAGGCCGCCGCGTCGGACATCATGTGCAGCCACACGGAGCGCATGTTGAGGTCGTGCTCGTGCCCGCCGTGCAGCAAGCGGGCCGACGCCAGGTTGACCGTCACCGCGACCAACGCGGTCCACACGACGGGTGCACCGTGGACGACGCCGGGATCGAGCAGCCGGCGCACCGCCTCCCACACCAGGAACCCGGTGACGATCAGGATCGACGCGGCATTGGCCTGAGCGGCCAGAATCGTCGCCCGGTGGTACCCGAACGAGCGCCGCGCCGTCGGCGCCCGCACGGCGAGCGAGAGCGCGAACAGCGAGACGAGGACCGCGGCAACGTCGGTGAGGTTGTGACCGGCGTCGGCGAGCAGCCCGACCGAGTGGACCGCGACGCCGACGACGAGCTGCACCGCGACGAGCGCAAGGTTGACCCCGAGCACCACCCACAGCCTCGTCCGTCGGTTCACGGTGACATCGTAGGGACGTTCCCCTCCGTACCGCTCTCCTTCGGACGGCTGTCCCCCCGGCTCTCCTCGCGACGCGTGCGGCGGATGCTCAGCACGACGCCGGCCACGAGCATGGCAACGATGACACCCAGCGACAGGTAGATGTTCACGTGGATCCAGTGCGAGACGGTCATCTTCACGCCGACGAACATCAGGATGCCTCCGAGGGCGTGGGACAGGTAGGCGAAGCGCTCTCGGGCGTTGGCAAGTAGGAAGTACATCGCCCGCAACCCGAGGATGGCGAAGGCGTTCGAGGCGAACACCAGGAACGGCTCGTGCGACACGGCCAGGATCGCCGGCACCGAGTCGACGGCGAAGATCACATCGGTCAGCTCGATGACCACGAGCGCGGCGAGCAACGGCGTGGCCGCCCGACGGCCGTTGATCCGGGTGAAGAACCTGTGGCCGTCGAGCTCGTCGCTCACTGGCATCACGCGACGCAACAGACCGAGTCCGCGCGCCGCCGTCGCCGTGTCCTCGTCCGCGCGATGGCGGATCATCTTGACCCCGGTCCACACCAGGAACAAGCCGAACACGACCAGGAGCCACCAGAAGCGGGTGATGAGCGCGCTGCCGACGAAGATGAACGCCGCCCGCAGCGTGAGCGCCCCGAAGATCCCCCAGAACAGCACGCGGTGCTGGAACTTCAGCGGGATCGCCATCGCCGAGAAGAGCATCGCCCACACGAACACGTTGTCGATGCTCAGCGACTTCTCGATGAGGTAGCCGCTGATGTACTCGCCGAAGGCCTGCCCTCCGAGCGCGGCGGCCACGACGACGGCGAACGCCAGCCCGCACAGCACCCACACGATCGACTCGGTGAGCGCTTCGCGCGCCGTCGGCTCGTGGTCGTCGCGGTGGCGGACGAGATCGACGGCGAGCATCACGGCGACAACGGCGAGAAGGCCGAGCCAGGCCCACACGGGAACGTCGAGCTGGGCGAACTCGGACGAGGCCGACGATGTCGAACCTGCGGCGAGCAGAACGGATGGGGACATGCGGTGACCTCCAGCAGAACGGACAGTTCGTGACTGGAAGGTCTCTCCCACCCTGACGGGCTCACCGCGCCGGTTCCCCTCGAACGGGTGGGAGAAC
This sequence comes from Acidimicrobiia bacterium, assembly GCA_043741295.1. GTDB lineage: Bacteria > Actinomycetota > Acidimicrobiia > Acidimicrobiales > Ilumatobacteraceae > JAYUAM01. The sequence continues at coordinate 1,348 of JAYUAM010000162.1, read as the reverse complement.
GTGTTGACGACGGGCGACACCGGGCCGGAGCCCGACGGGATACTCCCCTTCTCGCCGAGCATGGTACCGCCGAACCGGTCCGACGACAACGTCCGGAACGGTGACCCCGAGCAACCGGCCGACCGCCGGATACGTTTGGCTCATGTGGATGCCGGCTGACGTCGCCCTGTGGTGCGCCGGTGGGGTCGGCATCGCCGGATGGCTGCTCGCCGCCCGCCCGCGTCCGCGCTGGGCGGCCCGGATCGCCCCGGTGCTGCGCGAGCTGGCCGTGGTCCTGGTGATCTACGCGGCGTGGCGCCTGCTCGGCGGGGTGACGGTGATGGGCACCGGAGGCGCCCGGCAGCGCGGGCTCGACCTGTGGCGCGTCGAGCGCTGGCTGCACCTGCCGAACGAGCTCACCCTGCAGGGGTGGACGCTGCACGCGGCCTGGCTCGTGCGATTCGCCAACAGCTACTACATCGTCGCCCACGTTCTGCCGCTCGGGGTCTTCCTGGTCTGGCTGTTCGTGCACCACGGCGAGCGCTACCGGCACGGTCGCAACCTGCTCGCGGTGTCGTCGCTCGTGTGCCAGGTGATCCAGTTCGTGCCGCTCGCCCCGCCTCGGCTGTATCCCGAGCTCGGGTTCGTCGACACCGGCGCGCGCTACGGGCCGCAGGTCTACGGGTCCGCGGGGTTCGCCGATGCCGGACAGCTGGCGGCGATGCCGTCGATGCACGTCGTATGGGCCACCGTCATCGGCTACGTGATGTGGAAGGTAGGGCGCACTCGCTGGCGCTGGCTCGGGCCTGCGCACGCGTTGCTCACCGTGTTCGCGGTCACGGTCACCGCCTACCACTGGCTCGGCGACGCGCTCGTGGCGATGGCCATCGTCGCGGCGTGCGAACTCGGAGCGCAAGCCTGGTCCTCCCGGAGCCGAAACGCCGGCGGCGACAGGGGGGCGATGCCGAGCCTCGCGGCGCCGCTGTCGTCCCAGAGGCCGTGAGGCGGATAGGAAGCCCCGCTACATTCGGCCGGACGGTGAACTGGCCGATGAGACGATCGTCGTCCTCCGCGGCGTCACACTCGACGAACTCGCGCAGCAGACCCCACTCGTCCGCTTCGAGTACCTGACGCTGATGACCGTGGGTGCGTGCGGACGGCTGGACTACGCCTGGTGGCGACGGGCATGTTCGGTAGCGGACGAACGGAGGTTGACGTGGACGACGAGGCCATCGATCTTCGTGCCGATCTACACGCCCAGGATGACGACGGTCAGGTCCGCTTCACGATCCTGCCGGGCTCGATCAGCCAGAATCGTCACCTCGTCGACCGGGCGTCGGCCTAGTCGTCAGGGCTCGGCGCACGACTC
>JAYUAM010000161.1:0-2300 GCA_043741295.1 Acidimicrobiia bacterium | reverse complement strand
GCTGATCGGCGCGCTCGTGTACTACAAGTACGCCAAGAACATCGGGCTCATCGGCAAGGACCAGGCGGGCTCCGAGATCGACTGGGTGCTCATCGCCGGATTCTTTGCGCTCGCCGCCTACGGTGCGGGTCGGTGGGCGGTCGACCACGTGCTCGGCATAGACGGCAGACCGGCGACCACCTGAGCCGACCGGCTACGGTCGCCGCGATGGCGGCCCGGCAGATCACGACAGGCCCGTCGCTGGCTGGCCTGCCAACGGAGAGCCGTTCATCGGACGCCCCGCGGAGGCCGATGCGCGCCACGCGGGTCAAGCCGCCGTCGCGCAAGCATCCGCCAAACCGGCAGCTCGAGGCAGAGCTGTGGGAATCCGGCTGCGAGCTCGTCGTCGGCATCGACGAGGTCGGGCGCGGCGCGTGGGCCGGCCCGCTCGCAGTCGGCGCCGCGGTCCTACCGCGCGACCGTCGGGTGAACGGTGTGCGGGACTCGAAGATGTTGAGCGAGGTCGAGCGCGAGCGGATGTTCGACAAGGTGGCCTCATGGTGCGACGCGTGGGCCGTCGGGGTGGTCAGCGAGATCGAGTGCGACGAGTTGGGCATGGCCGAGGCGCAGCGGGTTGCCGCCCGTCGCGCGATCGACGCACTCGGCGTCACGGTCGACGCCGCGGTGGTCGACGGCAAGTGGAACTTCGTGGCCGGCGTCGTGCCGCGCGTCGAGATGCGGGTGAAGGCCGACGCCTACTGCCTGCCGGTGGCGGCGGCATCGGTGCTCGCCAAGGTGACGCGCGACCGCTTCATGCGCGAGCAGGCCGAGAACTACCCGCACTGGCACTTCGACACGAACAAGGGCTACCCGTGCCCGCTGCACAAGACGGCGCTGCAGGGCTACGGCCCGAGTGCCATCCACCGAAAGACATGGGTGTTCATGGACAACTACGTGCCGTGGCCCGGGCTGCGGGTGCTGCGCGCGCCCGAGCAGTTGGTGCTCCTGTGACGCCGGCTCCCGGGGCCCGGCTCGCCGTCGAGGGCACGCTCAACCTGCGCGACATCGGCGGCTACGAAACGGTCGACGGCCGGCACGTGCGCCGGGGCCGGCTGTTCCGGTCCGACCATCTCAACGAGGTGACCGATGCCGGCTTCGGGGTGTTGGCCGACCTCGGGCTCCGGACCGTGCTCGATCTGCGCCTGCAGAACGAACGCGAAAGCCAACCGAGCCGGCTCCCGGCCGGGGTGGACGTGCGCAACGTGAACCCGCTCGGAGCAGCCGGTGCCTCGCAGCACCAGATGATGGACGACATCAGGTCGGGCCGCGTCACCAGCATCACGGATGCCGACATGGCTGGGATGTACCTGACGATGCTCACTGACGCGGGCGAGATGTTCGCCGCCGTGGTGCGGGTCGCCGGCCGGCCGGACGACCTGCCAGCACTCTTCCACTGCACGGCTGGGAAGGACCGCACGGGGGTGGCGGCCGCCGTGCTCCTTCGCCTGCTCGGGGTGCCCGACGAGGTGATCCTCGCCGACTTCGCACTCACCAACGAGTACCGCACCGCCCCGCGCATCGCGCAGATGACGCCCGAGTTCGACCGGATGGGCCTCGACATCACCAACTTCCTGGCGCTCTTCGGCGCGCCCGAGTCGGCTATGCGCGCCGCGCTCGAGTGGATCGATGACCGCGGAGGCGTGGAGGCCTACCTCACCGACGTGTGCGCGCTCGGTCCCGACGATCTCGCCGCCGCCCTCGCCGAGATGCTCGTGTCGATCCCCTGAACGCCGCACCCTGAGCGGACCGCGTCCGCCGTCGCCCGACAGTGGTCCGCCGGCCGTCGCGGGGAAGTTGTGGCCCGCCGTTGCAGCTGGAGCGGGTCGCCTGGCTAGTGTCATTCGGTCGGGGCCGCGCCCCGTGGGCAAGTTCGACGACAGGAGTCTCGGCATGGCTGGTTCAGGTTCGATCCTCGGCAACTCGGTGTTGCGCCTGGAAGACCCCACGCTGCTCACCGGTGAGGGAAAGTACGTCGACGACATGGTCGAGCCCGGCATGCTCCACGTCAGCTTCGTGCGGTCTACCGTCGCCCACGGCAACCTCGTGTCGGTCGACATCAGCGCGGCGGCCGGCATGCCCGGCGTCGTCGCGGTCTACCACTCGGGCGGCGACGATCTCGGCCTGCCGACGTTCCAGGGCTTCGCGATGATGCCGGAAACGCTGAACCGGCCGATCTTCGCCACCGGCAAGGTGCGCTTCGTCGGCGACATCGTGGCCGCGGTGGTCGCCGAGACCAAGAGCCAGGCCACCGACGCCGCCGA
>JAYUAM010000160.1:0-5529 GCA_043741295.1 Acidimicrobiia bacterium | reverse complement strand
TGTGGTAGTAGCCGACGACGTCGACGATCAGATCGGTCGGCGCCTGGTTGTACAGGTCGAAGGCGCCGTCGGAGCCGACCTTCACCATCACGAGGTTCGGCTTGATGATGCCGGGCGTCATGTTCAGGTTCGACGAGCCGGGGCGCCCTTCGCCGCTCGGGTAGGCGGTGACAAACCCGTTGCCGCCTCCGTTCACCCCCGTGAGATTGAACACGACGCCGGTGACGGTGTTGACGACGCTGCCCGACCGGTCCGTGATCCGCCCGGCGACCGGCACGTGCGTGACGGTGCCCGCCCGCAGTTGGGCGACGTTTCCAGGCCCCGCGCGCGAGTCGAGGATGCGTTGCGGGGCGACCGGTTCGAGCCGGCTGCCCTGACCGGCCCCGACACCGGCCGAGTCAGAGGCGTACCAACCGACGATGTCGAACACGACGTCGGTGCCCGACTTCGTGTACACCGACACCTTTCCGCCGGCGCCGACCCCGACGACCACCAGGTTCGCCGTCGTCTGGCCACCGAAGGCGACGTTCAGGTTCGAGGCGAGCGGCCGTCCGCTGCCGGCCGGGAACACCGTCACGAAGCCACCGACGCGCGTGTTCGTCACCGTCACGTTGAGGGCGACGGCCAGCACGCCGGTGTCGGGAACCCCGATGTCGGCGAAGCCGGTGACCTTGACATCGATCGTCTGGGCGTTGTCGAGGAAGGCCTGCGGCGCACCGAGGCCGATGCGGGTGTCGAGCACCCGCTTCGGCGTGACCGGGAAGAACTCGCCACCCGGGCCTCCGGCGGCGACTGCGGCCCGGTGACCACCGAACACGGCGAGGCCGCCGGCGACCAGGAAGGCAGCGGCACCCACGCGGGCCAACCGCCCGGTGGCCGTGCGTCGTCGCGTGGATCGGCGAGCGGGCTCGTTCACCGGTGCTTCCGCCTGGTTCGATACTGGCATCGCTGCATCCCTTCGCGTCCGCCGGCCGCGTCGAACGAGCCCAAGGCTCCTACCGCCGCCGATCGGCATCAACTGCCGACATGAGATCGTAATACTCGTCCGGCCGTCGCGCCGGTCGGGTCACGCGCGTAGGTCCGGCACGGCGGCCGGGTCAGGCGGAGAACGTCGGCGAGAGCCCGGCGGTGGCGACCTTGGTCATCAACCGCTCGTGCTCGGCGTCGCCGACCGATTCCGCCTCGTCGACCAGCATCACCGGGATGCCGTCGACGACCTTGTAGCGCCGCTTGAGTCGAGGGTTGTAGAGGCTGGCCTCGTCCTCGACGTAGTACAGCGGGCCCTTGTCCTGCGGACACGCGAGGATTGCCAGCAAACGGGGGTCGAGCGCCATGGCGGTCGACCTTACCGTGCGGGCCCGCCCGCGACCTATCAGGCCGTGATGTGGCCGAGGACCTCGGCCACGCGATCGTCGCACTCCGAGCGCGTCGGCGCCTCGAGGTTGAGGCGCAGCAGCGGCTCGGTGTTCGAGGGCCGCAGGTTGAACCACCAACCACCGAAGTCGACCGTCAGGCCGTCGAGGTGGTCCTGGCGTCCGCTCCTGTACAGCCCGGCGATGCGTTCGATGACCGCGCCCGTATCGGCGACCTCGGTGTTGATCTCGCCCGATGCCTCGTAGCGCTCGAACGGCTTGCGGAGCACCGAGAGCGGGACACCCGCCGAGCACAGTTGCTCGAGCACGACCATCGTGGCGATGATCCCGGAGTCGGCCCGGTAGTTGTCGCGGAAGTAGTAGTGCGCCGAATGCTCACCACCGAACGCCGCACCGGTGTCGGCCATCATCTGCTTGATGAAGCTGTGACCCACCCGGGTGCGCACGGGAATGCCGCCCCGTTCATGGATCACCTCGGGCACGGCCTTCGAGCAGATGAGGTTGTGCAGGATCGTGGCACCCGGCTCCTTGGCGAGCACCCCGGCGGCCAGGATCGCTGTCGTGGTCGAGCCGGACAGTCCGCGGCCCGACTCGTCGACGAGGAACACCCGGTCGGCGTCGCCGTCGAACGCCAGCCCGATGTCGAACCCGCCGCTTACCACGCGGGCCATCAGGTCACGCTGGTTGGCCGGCTGGATCGGGTCGGCCGGGTGGTTCGGAAACGTACCGTCGAGCTCGCCGAACATGACCTCGAGCGTGAACGGAAGTGGCTCGAACACCTTCGGCACGATCAGGCCACCCATGCCGTTCGCCGTGTCGGCGACGACGCGCAACGGGGCGAAGAGGCTGGTGTCGACGAACGAGCGGACGTGGTCGGCGAAGTCGTCGAGCAGGTCGACCTGCGACTCGCCGCCCCGCGAGGCGGTGGCCGCGGGTCCGTGCCCGTCGAGCACCGCATCGGCTACGGCCTTGACGTCGGCGAGACCGGTGTCCATGCCGACCGGGCGGGCGCCGGCGAGGCAGAGCTTCATGCCGTTGTAGCCGGCCGGGTTGTGCGAGGCGGTGAACATCGCGCCGGGTGCGTCGAGCTTGCCGGCGGCGAAGTAGACGAGGTCGGTCGACACCAAGCCGAGCAGGACCACGTCGACGCCCTGGCTGCGCACGCCGTCGGCAAACGCCTCGATCAGCGCGACGCCCGACGGGCGCATGTCGCGCCCGATGAGGATGCGACGCGCCGGGTGCGTCGGGTGCTCCGCGACGAACCGGGCGAAGCCGACGCCGAGGGCACGCGCCACGTCGGTGTCGAGCTGGTCGGGCACGGTGCCCCGGATGTCGTAGGCCTTGACGATCTGGTCGAGAATGCTCACTGGTTCACTCGTTCGATGGAGCCGGGAACTGACCCGGCCCGGGCGGCGGCAAGAGGGACGGCGGCCGCGCGAACGGATCGTCGAGTTCGGTGACGGAGTCGCCGAGCGGGGCGCGCCGAATCGTCGGATCGGGCTCGCCGTTGCGGTCATGCTCGCCGTTGCGGTCATAGTCGCCGTTGTGCATCGCGGCATCGCTCCCGTTCGGCCACCCGGACCCGTGAGCCAAACCGACATCGGGCGCAAGGCCGTCGCCGATCGCCGCCGGGCCCGGATAGACCGGGCCCAACGCCGGGCCGACCTCGACCACGGTGCGCTGCGGCGTCCACCGCTTCCCGAACTCGACGCGACCGCGCCAGGCCAGGCCGACGAGCCCGAGCAGGCCGAGGAACGTGAGGAAGTAGGAGAACAGGTCGAGCCCGGTGAAGCCGTAGTGGAGGCGCACGTGCTTGGAGGTCGGGACGACCACCATCAGATTCGGCGCCACCCGGTAGGGACCCTTGGCGCCGCTCGCCTTCCAGTTCGGGAAGTACGACATCTTCACGAGGACCGGCACGCCGACCTTGTCCACATCGAAGGAGATGAAGTCGTCACCCGTCGCCGTGTTCGACACAGTGATCGTCGGGAGATCGACCGGGTTCACGGCGCCGGCCGGCGCCACCTGGGCGAGGTTCGAGTTGTCGGTCGGCTTGTCCGAGACGCGCTTGACGTCGATGCGCTGCCACTCCTTCGGCCCGCCCGACACCGGCACCGCCGGCCAGCTCCCCTGGTTCTGGAACCAGGAGGTGCCGAGCTCCTCCCACCGGTCTCGGTTCTCCCAGTCGATCTTGGCGACGACCGGCTGCGTGGCGAGCGGCACGATGAGATCGGAATCGGCGACCTGGTACACGTGCCACGGGCCCGAGAGGGCCACCTCGGTGAGCTGCGGGTTCTGGGCGGCCTTGGCGACCATGTCCGGGCTGTAGGCCAGGTAGTAGCGAACGCCGAGCGACTGCATGTAGCCGACGCCCTTGTCGATCTGGCCGTCCTCGTACTTCAGCCGCCGCACCGGGTTCGAGCTGTGCTTCGACATCGCCGACGTCGTGAGGAAGTGGAACGGCGTCGTGCCCGACGCCTCGAAGAACAGGCCCTCCATCGAACCGATGCAACCGTTCGTCCAGAACGGAAGGAGCATCAGCGCCATCGGCGTGCCGTACTTGTCCTCTTCGTTGTTGTTCTCCCACAGTGCGCGGCCGCACCCGTAGCGCGAGTCCTCGCCGATGGCGCGCATCTTGGAGACGATGCCGTAGTACTCGCCGTAGGCGTCCTTGGCCTCGTAGCCCGAGTAGTTCCACTTCGCCCAGCCGTCGACGAAGCCGCGCTGGCTCGTCTTCATCCGGAAGGGGCCCCAGTCGTAGACCCACGTGTCGGTGCCCTTCACCTTCGCCACGTGCTGGCGGCCGAACGGCAGGTTCTGCAGATGCACGGCGACGATGAGCACCGCGGCTACGAGAGCGACGACGACGCCGGCCACGGACGAGGCCCGCGCGACATCGCGGTCGTACGGTCGGATGAGTCGCCCGATCGCCCATAGCACCTCGCCGACCCCGCACGCGACGAGCATGTAGCGCATGAGGTACATGAACGGCAGCAAGCGGGCGTTCCACAGCAGGCTCTGCGGCCACACCCAGGCCCACGCCCAGTAGACGGTGCACATGACGGCGAAGAACAGCGCCGGCTTCGAGCGGCGCACCACCGCGCCGACGACGCCGACGATCATGAGCGCGAAGATCAGCCGATCGACCCACAGCGCCTGCGGGAAGAACATCTGCCAGTACGAGTCGGCGATCTTGCCGCCCCCGTTCGGAGCGTTGCCCACCGGCCGGCGCTCGTAGAACATGTCGGTGCCGAAGCCTTGGCGCAGCTTGAACGGCAGCAGCCAGAACGCCGTCAGCAGGAAGCCCACGAGGCCCACGGGCAGCACGTAGCGCAGGCGCTCGCGGTTCGCCCACAGCGCGAACAGGGCGACGGCGCCGATGATGACGAAGAAGAGCACGATGCCATGGCTCAGCGCGGCCAACGCCGCGACGCCGGCGGCCCACCCCCCACGCTTCCCGGTGCGCAGGCCGTAGGCGAAGATGCCGAAGAACAGCATCGCCAGCGACAGGGCGATCGAGAACGAGTACTCGCCGGCCATCGTCGAGGCGATGTTGCCGCCGTAGATCGTGAACGACTCGTCGAACAGGAAGACGACCGCGGCCATCGACAGCAGAGGCGGGTACGGGAACTTCAGACCGGCGAGGCGGCCGAACGCCCAGGACGTGATGGGCAGGCTGACGATGCCGAGGACACTGACGATCTTGAGGGCCACGCCGTAGGGCAGCAACAGGTTGAGGCCGACGACCATGAGCGCGGGGATGACCATGTAGAACTGGTACATCGGGAAGCCGGCGTACCAGTCGGGGGCCCAGCCGGACAGGCGCCAGTGCGGCAGGATGTGGTCGCGCAGATACGCGGGAGCCCACACGTGCGCCCCCATGTCGCCGCCGGCCGGCGTGGTGTTGCGGAAGATCAGGCTCGGGTGGAGCTGGGAGAACGTGTACCACGCGCACAACGCAACGACGCCGATCGTGACGAGGCGCTGGACCAGGTTCCACGTGTCCTCCGACGGCGGGAAACGCCGCTGGTAGCGCGCGTCGACGCCGGCCCAGTCGGTCGGTCCGGGCTCGTCGATCGGTTCGTGAATTGTCGGGTGGTCGAGCAGCTCGGTCATGCGCTCCCTCCGCCTACGGGCCGCACCATCGTGGCATCTC
>JAYUAM010000159.1:0-2303 GCA_043741295.1 Acidimicrobiia bacterium | reverse complement strand
CCGAACCGTCAGAATTTCGGAAAACGGGCGCATGCGTCCACGGGTCACATTCTGACGGTCGAATCCTGCTTACCCTCGGCCCCGCCGACTGGCGACACCGACACGGCTCGACCATCTGGCCGCACGATCGAGCACGATGCCGGCCCGCATCGGAAGGAACGAACGGAACCGAAGTCGCGTCGGACGGCGCGCGCTCAGCCCCACCAGAACGCGGACGCGATGGCGATGTAGAGGCCGATGAGGATGGCGCCCTCCAACCACGTCGACTCGCCGTCGAACACGACTACGACGGTGAGCACCGTGACGAGAGCGAGGATCGCCAGCAGCAGCGGCGGGAACACGAGCGTGAGCACCGACCCGCCGATGACGTGCGAGAGCAGCACGAGCACGGGCGCGAGGACGAGCACCACCTGCAGCGGGCTCTGCAGGATGACGCTCACCGCGTAGTCGGCCTGGTTGCGCAGGGCGAGCTGGATGCCGACGACGTTCTCGATGGCGTTCCCCGCGATCGCCACCACGACGAGTCCGGCGAACGTCTCGGAGATGTGCAGCGCGCCGATGGCCGGCTCGAGCGCGTGCACGAACCAGTCGGACACGAGCGCGGCGGCGACGCCGGACGCCGCGAGCATGCCGATGGCGAACGCCATCGGCCACTGGTCGGCCCCGGCCCCCCCGGCCCCGGTCCCGGCCTCGCCCGTGGCGCGAGCAGGCGCCTGCTTCCCCGTGGCGGCCGTCGTGCCGGGCTGGCTCTGCGTCGCCGCCGGCAACGACAGGCCGAAGATCACCAGGAGGATGATCGAGACGATGATCGACAGCGCGGTCTCGTGACCAGCAGCCGGCGTGTGCATCGCCGAGGTGAGTCCAGGGATCATCAGCGCGGCGACGGCGAGTACGAGCAGGAGCGACACCATGCGCCCCTGGTCGGCGCCGAAGCGCTGCGGCCCGTGCTTCACGCCACCGACGACGAACGCGAGCCCGAGCACGAGCAGCACGTTGGCCAGGACCGAGCCGACGATCGCCGCCTGCACGACACCGACGAGCCCGGCGCGCAGCGCGAAGATCGACACGAAGAGCTCGGGCAGGTTCCCGAGCCCGCTCTGCACGACGCCGGTCATGCCCGGCCCGAGCCGGTCGCCGAGAGCCTCGACGCTCCGCCCGACGAGTAGCGCCAACACCGCGAGCGCGGCAGCCGCCGCCACGAACGGCAGGACGTTGCCGGCCCCGACGTAGCGCAGGATCCCGGCCACCGCGGTGACAAGGATGCTGAGCCCGAGCAATCGCTGGTCGGCGCGGGCGAGCTTCACGGCCGAGTGTCTAGCCGACGAGCAGACCGCGCCTTCGCCGCAGCGTCCGGTCGGCCGAGGAGAACACGGCGTCGACCGCTATGCCGATGGCCAGCACCACCAGCATCGTGGCGAGCAACGCCGGTGCATCCGACAACTGACGAGCGGCGTCGAGGCGCGCCCCGATCGACGGCTTGCCGAACGTCACCAGCAGCTCGCCCGCCATCAGGCTCCGCCAGGCGAACGCCCAACCCTGCTTCAGACCGCCGAGGAACGAGGGCAGCGATGCCGGACCGATGACGTGACGGAACAGCTGGAGCCGCCCGGCGCCGAGCGTGCGCCCGGCGCGCACGAGCAGCGGCGGCACGTGGTCGACGCCGGTGATGAGACCGTTGGCGATCGAGGGCGCGGCGCCGAGCACGACGACGAACAGGATCGCCCCCTCCGACAACTTGAACAGCAGGATCGCCAACGGGAACCACACGATCGACGGCATCGTCTGCAGCCCGGTGATCAACGAGCCGACGGCCGTGCGCAGCACCTTCACCCGAGCGACGGCCACGCCGACCGTCGAGCCGACAACGACGGCGAGTGCATACCCGCGCAGCGCCCGCACGAGGGTGACGCCGATCGCCTCGTAGAACGTCGCCTTGCCGAGGTCACGGGCGAGCTGGTCGAGCACCGTGGCCGGACCGGGCAGCGCGTACTCGGGCTTCCACTGGCTCCACACGATCGCCTGCCAGAGCGCGAGGGCGATGGTGAGGGCAGCGAGCTTCGGCCACAACCCAGACCAGGCGACGGCGAACGGTGACCGCCGCGGGGCGTCGTGCAGCTCGAGCGCGTCGAGCCCGGCCAGCTCCTCGTCGAGTTGGGCGGCCGCCGAGCGCGACAGCTCAGTCGGCATGCCTGCGCGCGCCATCTTCCCCGTGCGCATGCCTGCGCGCGCCATCGTCCCCGTGCGCATGCCTGCGCACCTCGGCCCGCAGCCGGTCGGTGACGTGGGCGGCGAGCGAGGACACC
>JAYUAM010000158.1:0-2304 GCA_043741295.1 Acidimicrobiia bacterium | reverse complement strand
CACGCTCAACGTATGCCGAGGCTCGCGTCGTTGCCGCGAGGCGAGCCTTCGGCCAGCCGCACCATGGCGGCGGCCGGTACCGACAGCGGTGCGGTGGTGCGGGTGACGAGGAGGTCGGTGTCGAGCCGCCCGTTCTGCACGGTCGGGCCGAATGCGCTCCAGAACGCGCCGTCGGCGGTGATGCACAGCTCGGCCGGTAGGTCTTTCATCTCGGCGACGACGCCGATGCCGTCGCTGGCGGCCCGCCCGCGCGCGACGATCGGCCGCACGATGTGATCTTCGTCGGGCACGCCCCAACCGCGGTGCAGCGTGCACAGGCGCTCGTGCGCCTCGGGCGTGAGGTCGTCGCTCGTGGTGGCGATGCGCACCTTCAACCCACGGTCGACGAGTCGCGGCACCGAGTCGGCGACCAGGCGCCAGTTGTTGTCGCCGCGCTTGGTGTCGTTGACGTCGGAGTCGGGCGCGTCGAGCGACACCTGGATGTGCACCGGCCGCCCGGCCAACGCCTCGACCACCCGCTCGAAGCGGGGGCCGTTGAAGAGCGTGGCGTTCGACAGGACGATGGTGGGCAGCACCTCGGACAGCGCGGCGATCGTGCCCGGCATCGAGGCGACCATGAACGGCTCGCCGCCGGTGACGCCGACGCTGCGGAACCCAAGCCCCTTCGCCTCGGCTGCCCGCTCGAGCATCCAGGCGGCGTCCAGGCTACGGCGGGGGACGTTCGGGCCAGACTCGGTGAGGCAGTAGGTGCACTCGAGGTTGCAGTGGTAGTTGGCGTAGAACCAGACGCGCTCGCCGAGGACGCCCTCGGCGATGGCATCGGCGATGGCCGTGCTCATGCCGCCCTCGCGAACCCGGCGGCCGCCAGCTTGGCCACCGTGTCGTCGCCGACCGGCAGGCGCAGCGACGAGGCGTAGCGGTTCAGGAGCAGCGTCGTGGCGGCGAGCAGCGTGAGCTCGACGACTTCGTGATCGGCGAACGCCGCCGTCATCGCCGCGGTGACCGCATCGCTCACCGCGCCCTTGCCTCCGGCGACCTCGTCGGTCCAGGCGATCAGGGCACGGTCGCGTGCATCGGTGAACGCCACATCGACGTCGTGGCCTGACTCGGCGCGCAGCGCCCTCACCTGATCGGGTGCAAGGCCGGAGTCGAGCGCGACCGGCGTGTGGCTGTCGATGCAGTAGCGGCACGACATGACGCATGATGTACGCAGGATGACGATCTCCTTCATGCGGAACGGGATCGACGACGCCGACAGCGTGGTCCCGATGAACGGCAGCGCCAGCTCGAGCAGTTCGGGCACGTAGGCCAGGCTGGCGGTGATGGGACCGGGGTCGCCACCGCCGTAAAAGGGGCGAGCGAGCAGCGGAGCCTGTGCCGCTGTAATGAGTTCGACCACGGGCATGACGTAAACCCTATGCACGTCTGGACGAAACGCGGTAGTTGAATGGTTACCAATCACGAAACTGTGGATGGTTGGTGGACACCGGAGCGTGGTCGTGGGGTACACAGTGGCCCTATGGCACGCGTTCTCGTCACCGGTGGAGCCGGCTTCGTCGGCTCGCACCTCGTGGACGCGCTGGTCGCCCGCGGCGACGAGGTCGTCGTCGTCGACAACCTCGACCCTGCCGCGCACTCCGGCACCCCGGACTACCTGAACCCGGCGGCCCAGTACCGGTGGGTCGACATCCGAGAACGTTCGACGTGGGACGACACGCTCGCCGGGGTCGATGTCGTGAGCCATCAGGCCGGTAAGGTCGGCCTCGGTGTCGACTTCGGCGATGCGGACGCGTACGTCGACCACAACGTGACCGGGTGGGTCACCGGTCTCCGGGCAATGCACGACATGGACTACGCCGGCGCGGTCGTGCTTGCGTCGAGCATGGTCGTGTACGGCGAGGGACGGTACCGCTGCCCGACGCACGGTGTCGTGCGCGCCGGGCCGCGCCACGAAGCCGATCTCGCCGCCGGCCGGTTCGAGGTCGGTTGTCCCAAGTGCGGCGCCGACCTTGCGCCCCAGTGCGTCCCCGAGGACGCGCCGCTCGAACCGCGCAACGTGTACGCGGCGACGAAGCTCCACCAGGAGCACCTGCTCGACGCGTTCGCCCGTGAGCACCCCGTCGGCACCGCGGTCCTGCGTTATCACAACGTGTACGGCGATCGCATGCCCCGTGACACGCCATACGCCGGTGTGGCCGCCATCTTCCGTTCGGCGCTCCAACGCGGCGAGGCGCCGTCCGTCACCGAGGATGGTGGCCAGATGCGCAACTTCGTCCACGTGCGCGACGTCGTCGCCGCCAACCT
>JAYUAM010000157.1:0-2307 GCA_043741295.1 Acidimicrobiia bacterium | reverse complement strand
GATCGGAATGCGGACCTCGTCGTAGAACACCTCAGCGAAGTCGCGACCGCCGTCGATCGTGTGGATCGGGCGCACGTCGATGCCGGGCGAGTGCATGTCGCAGATGACCCAGGTGAGCCCCTTGTGCTTCGGCACGTCGGGGTCGGTGCGAACAAGCAGCTCCTGCCAGTCGGCGACCGGGGCGAAGCTCGTCCAGATCTTCTGTCCGGTCACCACCAGCTGGTCGCCGTCGACCACTGCCCGGGTGCGCAGGCTCGCCAGGTCGGACCCGGCTTCGGGCTCGGAGAAGCCCTGGCACCACACGACGTCGCCGCACAGGATCGGCAGCAGATGTTTGCTGCGCTGGGCGTCGTCGCCGCGAGCGATGAGCGTCGGGCCGGCATGGCTGAGCCCGACGAACCGCGAGTCGATGGGGGGCAGCCGCGTGCGCGCGTACTCCTCGTACCAGATCAGCTGCTGGGTGAGCGGCAGCTGGCGGCCGCCGAACGCTTCGGGCCAGCCGATGCCGGCCCATCCGGCGTCGTACTGGGCGCGCTGCCACGCGAGGTCGTAGGTGCGCGCTTCGGCGAGGTCGTGGGGGCGACGGTCGCCGGGCACGTGCTCGGCCAGCCAGGTGCGGGCCTCGTCACGGAACCGGTCGTCTGCTGCCGAGAAGGCGAGATCCATCAGACCCCCTCTTGTCGAGCGCCCGAGCGGCTCAATCGAAACCCTGGAGCTGGAAGAGCTCGATGGCGTTGCCGCTCACGATGCGGTGGATCTCGTCGTCGCTCAGCCCGGCGAACAGCTTGGCCGCCACCTGCCTCGTGTCGGGCCAGGTGGAGTCGCTGTGGGGGTAGTCGGTCTCGAACGTGATCCGGTCGATCCCGATGCGGTGGCGGTTATCGATGCCGGGTCTGATCCTTGAAGAACGACATCCACCTGTTGCGATGGAAGTACGCCGACGGCGGCTCGGGGATGTGCTTGGTCTGCGCCCAGCCCTCCCACACGTCGTCGATGCGCTCGAGCACGTAGGGGAGCCACCCGATCTGGCTCTCGGCGTAGGAGAGCTTGAGGCCCGGGAAGCGCACGAGCAGCCCCGACCACAGGAAGTCGACCACCGACATCATCGCCCCGCCGAACCCGAGTGTCGCCGTGACCCCGACGGCGGCGCGTCCGGTGACGTCGCCGGCATGCGCGACGACGAGCCGATGTGCATGCAGACCGTGGTGCCCGTCTCCTCGCACTCGCGGAAGAACGGATCCCAGAACCCGGAGTGGATCGACGGCAGGCCGAGGTGCGCCGGGATCTCGCTGAACACCACCGCCCGCACCCCGCGGACCGCGTTGCGACGTACCTCCGCAGCCGCCAGGTCGGCATCCCACAACGGGATCAGGCAGATCGGGATCAGCCGGCCCGACGTGCCGGCGCACCACTCGTCGACCGTCCAGTCGTTGTACGCCTCGACGCACGCCAGCCCGAACGTCTTGTCCTTGCCTTCGGAGAACGTCTGCCCGCAGAAGCGCGGGAAGGTCGGGTAGCAGGCCGAGGCCTCGACCCAAGAGGCCTCGACCCAATTGGCGTCCATGTCGGCGAGCCGGGCGTCGCGGTCGTAGCAGCCGGGGCGCATGTCGTCGTAGGTGATCGGCGTCATCGTCATCTCGTCGCGTGGGTAGCCGACGGCGGCGACCATCCGCTTGTGGGTGTAGACGAGGTCCTCGTACACCCAGGTGTCGGCCTTGGTAGGGCGTCGTCGTCGAACACCTCCTTGTACACGGCGGCGCCGACGAACTGGATGTCGCGCACGCCGCGGCGCACCACCTTCGGCCCGCGGTCGCGCAGCTTGACCGGCAACCACGTCTGCCACAGATGCGCCGGCTCCACCAACGTGGTCGTCGACACTGATGATCTTCGGGATGCGCTGCTCGTCCATGGTCGGTTCCCTCGTCAGTTCTAAGCTCGTCAGTCCTTGAGCCCGGCCGCTCGCCGGTGGCTGCGCTCGCGCGCAAGGTCGGCGAGCACGGTGGCCATGTCCCGGCCGGAGGCCTTCGCCTCGGCCTTCACGGCCACCCAGTCGGCCAGCGACGCGCGGGCGGCCTCGCGGTCGTCGTTCCACCTCGCGTCGGTCGGCGTAGTGATCTCCATCCGGTTCCCGTCGGGGTCGCGGAAGTAGACGCTGTAGATGATGCCGTGGTCCACGGGCCCGAGCACGTCGACGCCGTTGGCCGACAGCCAGGCCTCCCACGCGTCGACCTCGCCCGTCGTGGCCACCTGCATGGCGAAGTGCCGGAACGTGCCGTAGGCGGGATGCGTGTCGGCGCTCGGCGCCGG
>JAYUAM010000156.1:0-2311 GCA_043741295.1 Acidimicrobiia bacterium | reverse complement strand
AGCCAACGTCCTCGTCGGTCTCGAGGACCAGGACGCCAAGTCGGCAACCCCGTCGTACAAGTCGATGCCCGTCGACGTGCGCCCGTCGACCGGACGTGCGGTCTAGCCGTCCCGGACGTGGGCGACTCGACGACCCTCGTCACCTCGAACGAGACGAGGTCATCCCACGACGCGAACCACTCGTGTAGGCACGCGTCGACTGACAGCTGTCGACCGGCGTCGGCGGGTCGGTCAGCCGAGAACGGTACGCAGCGCGTCGAGGCGGGCGGGCACGGCCCGGTACCAGACCCACAGCCCGCGCTTCTCACGGGTGACGAGTCCGGCGTCGACGAGGATCTTCATGTGGTGGCTGACCGTCGGCTGCGTCCGCCCGGACGGCTCGACGAGGTCGCACGCACACACGTCGTCGGTCGCCGAGGTGATGAACGACAGGAGACGCAGACGGACCGGGTCGGCGAGCGCGGCGAACGACCGGGCGAGGAGATCGGCCTGGTGCTCGTCGAGCGGGTCGCTGCGCACCGGTGGGCAGCAGGCGACGGGGTCGACCACGGCCCTGGATCGAGATGCCATGGTCGGCACCCTATCGATGACCATCGAAGAATCCTATCGACCGGTGTCGATGCAGTCGCGCCGCGACCGTCCTATGAGCGACCACCGGCGGACGTCTGGGAGGTGGCGTCTGGACACGCGGCCTGAGCCATCGCGGCATGCAGCGCGGAGCGCTGGCGCGCCGCCGACCAGGTCTGAGGGTCGAACAGCGCCTGCACGGCGAGCCCGTCGGCGACGGCGATGAGGTGCTCCGCCGTGCGCGTCGCCGCCGGGCCGGACGCCAAACCACACCGGCGGACGAGGCCGGCGACGTTGCGGCGGAACTCGCGATAGGCGTCTCGCTGGGCAGCGGCGAGCTCGGCGTCGCCGGCGGCCTGCGAGCAGAAGGCGATCGTCACCATCCAGTGGCGCCGACGATCGTCGTCGACCGGCAGCGCTCCCTCCAGCGTGGCCACCAGGGCCCGGTACGGGTCGTGCGGCTGGCGCGTCGCCCGATGTGCCCGCCGCCCGGCGAGCGATGCCAGGAACGTGAACAGCATGAGCTCGCGCTTGTCGGCGAAGTAGTGCGTGAGCGCGCCGGTGGTGAGCCCCGCCTCGGCTGCCACGTCCCGCAGCGTGGCTGCTTCGATGCCGGATCGGGCGATGACCCGGGCGGCAGCGTCGGTGAGTGCTCCGCGCCGTTCGTCGACGTCGACCACCTTGGGCATTGACCGGATCGTAGCACTGCTGTTATATAACAAGTGTTCCATCTTCTGGGAGGCACGGTCATGGTCCACGTCCCGACACGCGGTGATGTCCCGGTCCGATTGGGACCGGGGGCCCCCCAGCTCCCGGACTACGGGCCCTCGGTCATGGACCGCGCCCCCTACGCCGACCCGATGCAGTTCGAGCTCGAGCGCGACAAGGTGCTCGGGCGGGGCTGGCTGCTGGCCGGTCGCTCCGAGCAGGTTGTCGCCGCCGGCGACTGGATCAGCTTCGACTCGCATGGCGAGACGATGGTGATCACCCGCCAGCCCGACGGCTCGCTCGCCGCCTTCCACAACGTGTGCCAGCACCGCGGCATCGCCTTCGTCGCCGAGCAGAGGGGCTGCGGTGCGCGCCGGTTCAGCTGTCCGTACCACGGCTGGGTCTACGACACGACCGGCCGCCTGGTCGGCGTGCCCGAGCGCCAGGATTTCTCCGAGGACCAGCTGCGTGACGTGCGGGCGCCCACCGTCGCCGTCGACGAGTGGGGTGGCTGGGTGTGGGTGAACCTCGCTGGTCCCAACGATGCGCCGTCGCTCACCGGCTGGATCGGCACGGAGATCGACGCCGACCTCGGCCGCTTCCGCATGGAGGACATGGTCCTGCTCGAGGTCGTCGAGTGGGACGTGCCCGTGAGCTACAAGGCGATCGTCGACGGTTTCAACGAGATCTACCACACGGCCGCGTTGCACCACGTCTCGCCCGACTGGACGAAGTCAGCGCGCGACAGCTCGTTCCACATCGTCAATGAGCACAACTACATGTGCTTCGTGCCGCGCGCTTCGACGCGTGACCAGCTCGCCGCGGACTGGGACCACCATCAGTACGCGATCTGCCACTACGTCGTGTTCCCGAACACCGTCTTCAACTGCAACCCGGAGCACGTGCAGGTGTTCAACCCCGTCCCGATCGATGTGGACCGTACGAAGTTCGTCTGCTGGGAACTGATCTACCCCGGTGACCGCAACGACCCCGAGTACGACGCCTACTGGAACCGCATGTCGGCCCACTGGGAGCA
>JAYUAM010000155.1:0-5558 GCA_043741295.1 Acidimicrobiia bacterium | reverse complement strand
CGCCGACGGCGGCCTCGCTCACCTTCCTGCTCTCGGCCCCGGCCGTGAACCCGGTCGTGCTCGTCGCCACCGCCGTGGCGTTCCCCGGTCGCCCGGTGATGGTGCTCGCCCGGCTGCTGGCCAGCCTGCTCGCCGCCACGACCGTCGGGCTGCTGTGGGCGGCGCGCAAGGACGGCGACGAGCTCGTGGCGTCCGCCCGTGTCGACGAGGTACGGCCGTCGAGCCGGTGGGTCACGTTCGTCGAGACCGCCCAGCACGACTTCCTGCACGCCGGCGGGTTCCTCGTGCTCGGCGCCGCCGCGGCGGCTGCGCTGCAGACGTTGGTGCCCCGCACGGTGATCGACCGGGTGGCCGGCGCCGGCCCGGCGTCAGTGCTCGCGCTGGCCGGTCTGGCGGTGCTGCTCGCCATCTGCTCCGAGGCCGACGCGTTCGTGGCCGCCAGCCTCGGCCAGTTCTCGCTCACCGCCCGGCTCGTGTTCCTCACGGTCGGCCCGATGGTGGATGTGAAGCTCATCGCCCTACAGGCCGGCACGTTCGGCCGGCGCTTCACGGTGCGGTTCGCGCCGCTCACCTTCGTGGTCGCCGTCGGCTCCGGCGCGCTTGTCGGCTGGTGGCTGCTGTGACGCCCGAGGCCGGCGGCACGGTGACGCTCCTCGTCGGCGCCGTCCTCCTCCGACTCGCCGTGGGCGGCACCTACCGGCGGTACGTGCAGCCGGCGATGGGGATCTGGTTGACGGTCGCCGGCACCGTCCTCGTCGTCGTCGGGTCTGTGGCCGTCGTTCGTGCCGTGTTCGGCCCGGCGCCGGCCGATCGTGGTGACGGCGAGCACCCGGCCAGCCACGACCATGCCGGCCACGACCATGCCAGCCACGCCCATGCCAGCGACGCCCATGCCAGCGACGCCCATGCCAGCGACGCCCATGCCAGCGACGCCCATGCCAGCGACGCCCATGCCAGCGACGCCCATGCTCACGGTGGGCGCGGGGCGCGCATCTCGTGGCTCCTGCTCGCGCCGCTGCTCACGCTCCTGCTCGTGAGCCCGCCCTCGCTCGGTGCCTTCGCACTCAACCGGGGCGGTGCCCGTGTGAGCACACCGCGGTCGAGCAACTGGCCGCCGCTGGTCGGTGGTTCGGTGCCGTTCGACCTGCCGGTCGCCGAGTTCTACAGCCGGGCGTTCGGCGGGGCCGACGCGCTCGGCCCGGCCACCGTCCGCCTCACCGGGTTCGTCGCCGGGGCCAACGCCGATGGCTTCCTGCTGGCGCGCTACCAGATCGCCTGCTGCGCCGCCGACGCCACCGCCGCCATCGTGCGCGTCGTCGGCTACAGCGGCGTGGCGCCCGGACGCGACCAGTGGGTCACGGTCGTCGGGACCTTCGGCGGTATAGAACGTGGCGAGCCGAGGCTGGTGGCGACGACGGCGACGCCGACCGCGGCGCCCGTCGATCCGTACGAATAACGCGCCCGGCGCGCTAGGCGACGAGGTCGTCGCGTTGGCGGCGGACCTGGGGGTGGAGCACCGTGTAGAGGATGAGCACGAGCCCGGCGATGCCGAAGGGGACCGCCGCGTTCCCTTCGTTCGTGTACGCCGGGTAGAGCACGAGGCCCGAGAGCAGCGCCGTCCAGAGCCACAGGATCAGCACGCTGCGCCGTTGGCCGTGACCGAGACGCATGAGCCGGTGGTGGAGGTGGTCCTTGTCCGCCGTCGCCGGCCCGCGCCGCCGCACCGTGCGGCGCACGATGGCGAACAGCGAGTCGAGGATCGGCACCCCGAGGATCACGAGCGGGATGAACAGCGGCGCGAAGAAGAAGTACGTGCGCCCCGAGGTCGGCTCTTCGACGCGCCCGCCGACAACGCTCGTCGAGATCGCCATCAGCGCCCCGAGGAACAGCGCGCCGGCGTCACCCATGAAGATGCGCGCCGGGTTGAAGTTGTGCGGTAGGAACCCGAGACAGATGCCCATCGTGATCACGGCCAGCAACGGCCCGATCGACGGGCCCGGCAGCAGCCCGTGCGTGTCGAGCTGGTGGCCGAAGAGGAAGAACGCGCCAGAGCCGATGGCCACGATGCCGGCGGCTAGCCCGTCGAGCCCGTCGATGAGGTTGATGGCGTTCGTCATCACGAGCAACCAGGCGACCGTGACGATCGGGACGAAGTCCGCGCCGAGCACGGTGAACCCGAGGAACGGCACCCGGAAGAAGAGCATCGTCGTGCCGGCGACGGACAGCACGATGCCACCGAGGGCGATGCCGGCCACCTTCGCCGGCGGGCTGAGGTCACGCAGGTCGTCGACGAAGCCGACGAGGAACACGATCGTGACGGCGACGATGGCGCCGAGCATCTCCGAGGACGAGGCGAAGAGCGGTCTGAACTCCGGCAACCGCCACGCGGTGCCGACGGCGGCGGCGAACCCCACGAACATCGCCAGCCCGCCGACGGTCGGTGTCGGGCGCGTGTGCACGCGCCGCTCATCCGGCGCCACGACCCAGCCGAGTCGGCGGGCGAGCAGGCGCACGAGGGGGGTGACGACGACGGTGGTCACGGCCGCGACTCCTCCGACGATGGCGTACGACCTCACCCCGGGCACGAAAGATCACGTTAGCGGCGGCTGGGCCGACGCAGGGGCCACGGCGCCGCAGGACCCACGGCTCACGCGTCAGGGCCGGTGCAGGTCGTAGAGCAGGTTGGCGGTGTCCGTGCCGTCGACGCGGGCCTTCGCCTCGGCGTAGGTGACGACGGCCGCCGCCGCCCCCAGCATGCCGACCGGCGCGGCGAGCAACGCCCCGACGGCCCCGCCCACCGCGGCGTTGCCGGTGACCGCAGTGACCGCGTTGCCCACCGCGGCCAGGGCCTGGGCGGCCGCACCGGCGAGGAGCCCGACGACGAGCACGCGGCCGAGTATCGGGAAGAAGTGTCCCTGCACCAAGGTCCGGGACCGGCGCCAGACGTCGTGTCCCTCGAAGCTCACGATGCCGACCACGAACGTCGACAGGACCCACACGTAGACCCCCGGAACGATGCAGAACACCAGGCCGATGACGCCGGCCACGGCGAACAGCGCTTGCCAGCCGATGAGACGGCTGAACCGTGAGGCGGTGAAGCGACCGGCCTCGGCGAAGGTCGTGGGACGCGCGGCGGCGTCGTGGGTGATGAACCACACCGAGGCGCCGCGCACGAGCACCGACACCAGGCCGCCGATGAGCAACGAGGCGAGCACGGCGAGAAGCAACGGACGGAGCAGGTTCCAGTCGACGTGGAGCACATCGCGTCCGTCGAGGCCGCGTGACGTCGTGACGAACTTGTCGGCCCCGCGACGGTGCACGACGGTGCTCACGTAGGCGCCGAGAACGGCTTGCGGCAGCGCGGCGAGGGCGAACAGCGGGAGCAGGTGCCGCCAGCTCCGTCCGACCGCCTGCCAGACCTTCGAGAACCAGCTACCGAAACCCTCGCGGGCCACGAGCGGGTCGTCGGCCACCTGCGCCTGACCGGTCGCGGCGGGCCAACCGGCGTACGTCGACGGGAAGGGCGGCGGGCTGCCGGCGTCGGGATACGGCGACGGTGCAGGCGGGTACCCCGGCGGCCGCCCGGCAGGCCCTGGCCCGAAGCCCGGCGGGTAGGCGGGCGGCGGACCGGGCGGCGGACCGGGCGGCGGTGGCGGCGGTGGCGGCGGACCGGGCGGCGGTGGCGGAAAGCCCGGCGGCTGATCGCTCATGGCGCACGTCGATCGCGGTGAGGAGACGTCACGACGCGCCCGCAGGGTAGGGCGTGAACCGGCCGCACAGCCGGGCCACGTCGGCTCGCACGCCGGCGGCGTCGCCCTCGTCGGCCCGACCGCGCAGTGCGCGGGCGATGAGCGAGGCGATCTCCGGCATCTCCGTCTCGGTCATCCCCTGGGTGGTGACGGCCGGGGTGCCGATGCGCACGCCCGAGGTGACGAACGGCGAGCGCGGATCGTCGGGCACGGTGTTCTTGTTCAGCGTGATGCCCGCCCGGTCGAGCACCTCCTGGGCGATCTTGCCGGAGCAGTCGGCATCGAACGCGCGAAGGTCGACGAGCAGCAGGTGGTTGTCGGTACCGCCCGACACGAGCCGGAAGCCCTCCTTCGTCAGCGCCTCGGCCAGGGCGGACGAGTTGCGCACGATCTGGTGGGCGTAGTCACGGAAGCTCGGGTGCATCGCCTCACGGAAGGCGACGGCCTTGGCGGCGATGGCGTGCTCGAGGGGGCCGCCCTGCAGACCGGGGAAGATCGCCTTGTCGATCGCCTTGGCGTGCTCGGCCTTCGACAGGATGCACCCGCCGCGCGGGCCGCGCAGCGTCTTGTGCGTGGTGAAGGTGACCACGTCGGCGTAGGGCACCGGGTTCGGGTGCGCTCCACCGGCGATGAGCCCGGCGATGTGGGCGGCGTCGAACATGAACAGCGCGCCGACCTCGTCGCAGATCGCCCGGAACGGCTCCGGGTCGATGCGCCTCGGGTAGGCCGTGGCGCCGGTGACGATCATCTTCGGGCGGTGCGCCAGCGCCAGATCGCGCACCTGGTCCATGTCGATGCGCTCGTCGGACGGCGACAGCTTGTACGGCACGAAGTCGTAGAGGATGCCGCTGGCGTTCACGGGTGACCCGTGGGTGAGGTGGCCGCCGTGGTCCAGCGACAGGCCGAGCACCTTGTCGCCCGGTTTCAAGAGGCCGAGGTAGACGGCCATGTTGGCGTTGGCACCGGCGTGGGGCTGCACGTTGGCGTGGTCGGCGCCGAAGAGCTCCTTCGCCCGGCTGATGGCCAGGGCCTCGGCCTGGTCGATGTACTGGTTGCCGCCGTAGTACCGCTTGCCCGGGTAACCCTCGGCGTACTTGTTGGTGAGCAGAGAACCGGTGACGCGCATCACCGCCGGCGAGGTGAAGTTCTCGCTGGCGATGAGTTGCAGGCCGGTGTTCGCCCGCTCGCGCTCGAGCCCGATGATGGCGTCGATCTCGGTGTCGGGGTCGATGTCGGAGGGCCAGGGCATGTCGGGGATTCCTTCGTTCAGAAGTCGGCTTCGAGCGCGGCGATCTGGGCCACGCGGCGGGCGTGGCGACCACCTTCGAACGGGGTGGCGAGGAACAGCGCCACGATCTCGTCGGCCAGGCCCTCGCCGACGACCCGGCCGCCCATCGAGAGAACGTTGGCATCGTTGTGGGCACGGGCCAACCGGGCTGTGTACAGGTCGTTGCACAACGCGGCCCGCACGCCGCGCACCTTGTTGGCGGCGAGCTGCTCACCCTGGCCGCTCCCGCCGATGACGATGCCGACGTCGGCCCCGCCGTCGCGCACGGTCCGCCCGACGGCAGCGCAGATCGGCGGGTAGTCGACCGGCTCGGTGGAGTTCGTGCCGAGGTCGACCACCTCGTGCCCGAGGGCGGCGACGAGCGCGACCACGTGGTCCTTGAGCGCGAAGCCCGCGTGGTCGGACCCGATGGCGATGCGGCTCACTGCCGGCGAGCGTAGTCGGACCGCTCGCGCCGGACCCGGGTCCGGCGCGTCCAGCGGCCCGCCGGCCGCCCGCCGGACAGGGCGCGACACCCGCCG
>JAYUAM010000154.1:0-2322 GCA_043741295.1 Acidimicrobiia bacterium | reverse complement strand
CCTCCGCCCCATCGACCGCCCGGCGACCAGCGACCTGCGTCCCGGTGGCGAGGTTCGGCACGGCGACTCAGCCCTTCGGGCCGTCGGGCCAGCGCAACAGCGAACCGGCGTCGATGCGCAGGTTGATGCCCGTGACGTAGCGCGCCTCGTCGGAGGCGAAGTAGAGCACGGCGTTGGAGATGTCGCGCGGCTCGACGAAGGGGATCGGCATCGCCTGGAACATCATGAACGCCGGCATCACGTCGTCGACCCCCGGGTTCGGCAGGTCGGGGCGGAACACCTTGTAGAGGTCCTCGTTGTGCAGCAGGTTCGTGTTGCAGTTCGTCGGATGCACTGCGTTCACGCGGATCGACTGCGGGGCAAGCTGGAGCGCCAGCACCTCGGTGTACTGGACGATGAACGTCTTGGCCAGGCCGTAGCCCACACCGCCGGGACCGAGGACGGGGTTGTTCAACGTTCCCGGCATCATGCCGGCAGTGGAGCCGGTGAGAATGATCGAGGCACCCGCACTGAGGTGCGGCAGCGACACGGCCACGGCGTTCATCACGCCGCCGAAGTCGACGTCCATCGCGTCGACGAAGGCCTGCGAGCTGTGTGGAGTGTTGATCGGCAGGATGCCGGCGTTGGCGCACACGACGTGCAGACCACCGAACATCGCGACGCCGTCGTCGACGGCTTGACGAAGTTGGTCGCGCTCGCGAACGTCGGCCTTGACCGACAGGATCTTCCCACCCGCCTTCTCGACCTGATCGACGGTGTCGGCCATGTCGGCGTCCGAGCCCAACGGATAGCGGACGGTGTCGATCTGCTCGAGCAGATCGACGGCGATGATGTTCGCTCCTTCTTCGGCCATTCGGATGCAATGGCTCTTGCCCTGCCCGCGCGCCGCACCGGTGACCAGTGCGACCTTTCCTTCGAGCCGACCCCCCATGGGACTACCTCCAGTGGTTTGGTGTTACGTCGTTGTTGACGATTCTGTCAGAAAGGATACCGCGTCCGATTCGGGCCACATCAACCGGGGTCCGCGCTGACCCGTCAGATGCTCAGTGGGTAACCGCCGCTCACCCGGAGGGTCTCCCCGGTGATGAAGCTCGCCTCGGGCGAGCACAGGTGGAGAACGGCGGCGACGATGTCATCCATCGTCCCCAGCCGGTGGACGAGCTGACGCTGCTCGACGAAGTCGTCGACCAACGACTGCGGCAAGCCGTCGAGGGCGTTCTCGGTCGCCATCAACCCTGGCGCGATCGCGTTCACCCGGATCTTGTCCGGTGCCAGCTCGGCAGCGAAGGCGATCGTGAGGCCGCGCACAGCGAGCTTGGAGACGCCGTACGGCGACGTCGACAGGTAGCTGGCGATCGAGGAGATGTTGACCACCGATCCGCCGCCGCGTGCCGCCATCGACGCTCGGCAGGCGACCGTGCAGTTCACGACGCCGATCACGTTGACGTCGAACAGGGCGCGCAGGTCGTCGCGCGAGAGCACCGAGAACGGCTGGTTGTAGTGCAACAGGTGGAGGCCGGCGTTGTTGATGCAGATGTCCACGCCACCGAACGCGTCGACGGCGGCGGTGACG
Source organism: Acidimicrobiia bacterium (assembly GCA_043741295.1). Classification (GTDB taxonomy): domain Bacteria; phylum Actinomycetota; class Acidimicrobiia; order Acidimicrobiales; family Ilumatobacteraceae; genus JAYUAM01. The sequence goes on along the minus strand of JAYUAM010000154.1, from coordinate 749 downwards.
GCCCGTTCCACCTGGTGCTCGTCCGCCACGTCGCACGCTACGGCCACGGCCGACACGCCGGCGTTGCGCAGCTCTGCCGCGGTTCGCTCGCCGGCAGCCCCGTCGATGTCGGCGATCACCGCGCTCGCGCCCTCGGCCGTGAGCGCCCGGGCGAACGCTCTACCGAAGCCTACGGCCCCTCCGGTGATGAACGCGACCTTCCCGTCGAACCTCGCCGTCGTCACGGGTGTGCTCCGATCGTCGGGCCCTCGCGGGCGATCATCAGGGCGTCGACAGCGACCACGCCGTCGTCGCTCACGATCAACGGGTTGATGTCGACCGAACCGAGCCAGGAGCCGTGCGAGCGCCACAGACGGGAGCCGTGCGAGCGCCACAGACGGTCGAGGCTGCGGACGAGCTCGGCGACAGCGGGCAGCGGCCACGGACGCTGCCCGCGGCAGCGGGCGATGACCGCCGCACCGGCGACCTCGTCGACGATCGAGCGGACGGCCTCGTCGTCGAGCGGGAGGAACCGTCCAGCGGCGCGGCCGGCGATCTCGACGAGCACGCCACCGGCGCCCAACAGCAAGACGGGTCCGAGCTTGGTCTCGCACTGGAGGCCGCCGAACGCCTCGGTGTGGCCGCCCACCATCGCCTGCACGGCCACCGCGTCGGGCACGGCGTGCTGCCGGGCGATCGCGCGCAGCTCCTCGACCGCGGCGCCCAGTCCGGCGCGGGGCACCCCGACGCGCACGGCACCCAGCTCTGTG
>JAYUAM010000153.1:0-5589 GCA_043741295.1 Acidimicrobiia bacterium | reverse complement strand
TCGTTCGTCACCGGCGTCGTGTCGATCCAGAACGCCGGCACGTCGACGACGTGCCGGGGCCGCTCGTTGTCGTAGGCCGAGGCCTGGTCGCTCGTGCCCATCACGAACGGGCCACCGTCGACGAAGACCTCAGCCGGGACCTCGGCCGCCAGCGCCTCGACGGCGGCGCTGAGCGGCCCCGGCGCGGGCGGCACCCCGATCGCCGCCGCATACCCGGGCGCCGGCATCAGCTGCAGCGTGGCGAGCATCGTCTCGTCGTGCTGGTGCTCGTGCTGCACCACCATCGAGTAGACGAACCCGTCGGCGAGCAGCCGCTCGGGACCGGCGAGCACCTCAGGCGTGAGCGACGCGAGGTGATCGACGGCCCGCTCGCGTACGTCGCGCAGGTAGCCACGGGCGGCCTCCGGTCCGAGCAGCGGTAACGACGTGCGGGTACGGCGCGGGTGTCGGAACGCGTCGTAGAGATCGTCGTACCGCTCGCCGACCCCCGGCACCGACAACGCGCGCAGCAGCCACAGATCCTCGTAATTGCCGATGTGGGCCAGGTCCCACACGAGCGGAGACATCAACGGGTCGTGCTGCACCAGCAGGTCGGGCTCGGCGAGCGGTTCAAGGAGGGCGAGGGTTCTCGCGCGGGCCGCCTCGAGCTGGCGGGCGAGATCGTCGTTCAGGGACATGTGGCTCCTTCGTGCCGGCGGCGCCGATCGGCAGCCGAGCCGCCGACGTGGCGCTGACCGCACCACCCTTCGAGCAACTCGTCGGCGGGGCACCGGCGGCGAGAGACGAACCGGTCGGCGTACGCCCCGCACAGGTCGCGGAGCGGCCGATCGGCCCCTCGACGGTCGAGCGCCGCCAGCGCGGCGTCGAAGCAGGACGATGCCGCCGCCGCGAGGCGATCGTCGGTCAGGCCGGCGCCAGCCGCAACCATCCACCGCCCGGCTGTCTCCGCGGTTGCGGCGTCGGCGAGCGCACCGGCCTCGTCGTCGTCGACGAGCATCGTCGTGATCGCGGCCACCACCGGCCACCACGGCGCGGGAACCGCGTCGAGGTAGCGGAGCTCGAACCAGCCGCGCGGGCGCACTGGCGGGAAGAGCGTGGTCAGGTGGTAGTCGAGATCGTCGACCGTGGGGTGGCCCAGCGCGTGTCCATTCTCGATCCAGTCACGCATACGCATGCCGTCGAGCACGGGCTGGCAACGGCCGTCGTCGAGACGGAGGAGCATGACCCGAGCGTCGAGGACGTACTCACTCCACGCCTGCGCCGCCGGCCCGTCGAGGGCGACGGGTCGCGTGCGACTGGGGTCCATCGACCACCAGTTCGCCAGACGGGTCGAACGCCACGAGGTCGGCCGGCCACAGGCCAGTGGTGAGCTGGCGAAGCTGGCGACGAGGGCGGGGCCGATCGCGTGCACCCTGCGCCAGCGCTGCTCGATCGCGTCCGCCGACCCACCGTTGTCGAGGTTCACCTGAACGGACGCTGTGCGGGTCATCATCACCCGGCCGTGCGGGCCGTCGGCGTCGAAGAACGCCTCCATCGCGTCGTAGCGGGGCGCCGACAGCTGGCGTCCCGGCCGACGCCGCGGATCGACACCGGCACCGAGCAGTTCGATCCCCCGCGGCGCGAGCAGGTCCTCGACGCGCGCCAGGTCTGCACCCAGCTCGCGTACTACCGCGCCAACGTCGTCGGCTGGCAGGCTGCTCAGCTCGAGCTGTCCCCCGGGCTCGTACGTGACGACACTTCGACCGGCACGCCCAGTGAACGGACGCATCGCCTGGCGAAGCTCGTCCAGCGGCACCTCCGCATGCGGATCGGCGGCGCGCACGACGTGCCACTCGGTCTCGACGCCGACGAGACGGCGCGCCGCAGACGGCCGGAAGAACTGGTGGTCCACGTGGTCCCGGACCTGGCCAAGGGTCAGCGCGCTCGCGGTCCGGGGCATCGTCGATCTACTCCTGCGTGCCCATCGGACGGAAGCCGCCTACGAACTCGATCACGGTCCAACGGGTGGCCGTGTCCGGCTCGCGAGAAGAACCCATGGCACGGTGGTTCCCCGCGCCGACGATTCGTTACACGTGTTCCGCCGGAATCGTGACCATCGACTCGTCCGCCGGGGGCACGGAGAACCGGGCGCCGGGACGAGCCGCTGGCGGCCCACCCGCTCCGACCAGGCGCGACACGATCGCGTCGCGCGCGCTGTCGCGCACGCCGTCGAGGTGGCGGCGGCGAAGAACGGCCCGCCGGCGCGCCTTCACCGACAGCTCGCCGAGCGGCGTCAGGGCGAAGGGCACGGGGATCTCGTAGGCCACCGGTCCGACCGGGGTTCCGGAGAACGACTCCCAGAACGTGCCGTAGGTGCCCTCGAACGTGCCGGCCAGCGCCTCCTTGTACCCGGGATGCACCTCCGGGCGGACGCCGGCGATGACGGAGTCGCCGAGGGCCAGCGCCACCCCGGCGATGGCGGCGAAGCAGAAGCGGGCCGGATGCGAGTGGTTGAACGCGCGGTTGAACGCCGACTGGTAGTCCCGCCCGGCATCGAGTTGGTTGCGTCCGACAAACAGACGCGGTCCCGGACTCTGACCGACGTCGGCACCCTCGACCCGCGAGAACGAGAGCACGCACACCCGGACGCCGTTCACCAGGAACACCGCCGAGAGCCCGCCTTCGTAGAGGACGTCGATTCCGATGGTGAGCCGGACCTCGTAGTGCACCTCATCGACCTCGACGGCCCACAGCGTCAGACCGGACCCGTCGTAGACCGCCTCGTGGAAGGTGCGGTCGAACGCCGTTGCCTGGTGGCGGTAGTGCATCTCGGCGCAGGCCAACCGGTGGCGGGCGTTGAGGCCGCGGGCGAGGTAGGCGTTGTGGGTGAGGAAGAACAACCGGTCGTCGGGCACCACCGCCTGCTCGTGGCGCCGGTAGGGCTCGTTGGCGAGCAATTCGAGCACGTCGTCCGCCATGCCCAACGCCCGGACCGACCGGGCAACGCGCAGCAGTGCCACGTGCGCGCCATTGGCCCTCGTGTCGGCCTTCGCCTTCTGCATGATCGCCCGGACGATCGGCCGCCACCGGCCCCGGTCTGTCCCCACGACCGCGATCGTAGGAGACTCGCGCCACCCGGCGCGGTCGTGAACGCCGCGTGAACGGCGGCGAGGCCCCAGTGCGCCCGGTCCGGCCGTGGGCCAGAATCGCGTCATGCAACGTCAGCAGGACTACGTCCTCCACCAGGTGGAAGAACGCAAGGTTCGCCTCATCCGGCTGTGGTTCACCGACGTCCTCGGCCAGCTGAAGAGCTTCGCCATCAGCCCGGCCGAGCTCCAGGGTGCGTTCGAGGACGGCATGACGTTCGACGGCTCCTCGATCGACGGCTTCTCGCGCGTGCAGGAGAGCGACGTCCTCGCGATCCCCGACGCCACCACGTTCGAGGTGCTGCCGTGGAGCGACCCGGACGGGCCCGAGGCTCGCGTCTTCTGCGACATCCACAAGCTCGACGGCACCGCGTTCGAGGGCGACCCGCGCCAGGTGCTGCGCCGCAACCTCGACGCCGCCCGCAAGCTCGGCTTCACGTTCTACGTGGCACCGGATCTGGAGTTCTTCTACTTCGCACCGGTCGAGCCGGGCCAGCGACCGACGCCGCTCGACGAGGCCTCGTTCTTCGATCTGACCACCACCGACGTCGCCGGCACGCTGCGCAAGCGCACGATCCGCGCCCTCGAGAAGATGGGCATCCCGGTCGAGTACTCGTTCCACGAGGACGCGCCGAGCCAGCACGAGATCGACCTGCGCCACACCGACGCGTTGACGATGGCCGACAGCGTGATGACCTTCCGACTCGTCGTGAAAGAGGTCGCCGCCACCGAGGGAATCCACGCCACCTTCATGCCCAAGCCGTTGGAGGGCGTGCAGGGCTCCGGCATGCACGTGCACCTCTCGCTCTTCCGTGGCGAGGAGAACGCGTTCTACGACGAGGAGGACCCGTACAACCTCTCGGTCGTGGCCAAGCAGTTCATCGCCGGGCTGCTGCACCACGCCGCCGAGATCACGGCGATCACGAACCAGACCGTGAACAGCTACAAGCGGCTCGTACCCGGGTTCGAAGCCCCCGTGCACGTGTCGTGGGCGCGCAACAACCGCTCGGGTCTCGTGCGCGTGCCGATCCCCAAGCGCGGCAGCAGCAACGCGACGCGCCTCGAGTACCGCTCGCCCGACCCGGCGACGAACCCCTACCTCGCCTTCTCGGTGCTGCTCGCCGCCGGGCTCGCCGGCGTGCAGGGCGGCTACGAGCTGCCGCCCGAAGCCGACGCCAACCTCTTCGAGCTGTCGGACGAGGAGCTGGCCAAGGCCGGTATCGGGCAGCTGCCGCAGTCGCTCGACTCGGCAGTACGGGCGATGGAGCAGTCCGAGCTCGTGGCGAACACGCTCGGCGACCACATGTTCGAGTGGTTCCTGCGCAACAAGCGCGACGAGTGGCGGCGTTACAAGACCCACGTCAGCCAGTTCGAGCTCGACCGCTACCTGCGCTCGCTGTGACCGGAACGGCCATGGAACCACTGCTCGTCTTCCCCGACCCGCCACCCCCCGAACTGGCCCAGACGCTCGACCTCAGCGGTTACAAGTGGAGCGCCGCCGGCTCGGTCGAAGCGGCGAACCGACTCGAACCGTCCGACGGTTGGGCCGGCGCCCTCGTCTGCGCCGATCACGATCTGGAGGCGGCATGGGCGTTCTGCCGGGCCCTGCGCAAGCGCGACAACGCGGTCGGCCCATTGCTGCTGCTGCTCTCGGGCGCCCAGTTGGGCGAGCTGGAACTGCGAGACGAGCTGTACGACGACTTCTGCCTCTCGCCGTTCCACCCGCGCGAGTTGAACGCCCGGGTTCGCCACCTGCTGTGGCGCTCGGGGGGGACGACGAGCACCGAGCTCGTCGAGTACGGCGAGCTGGCGCTCAACCTCGAGACCTACCAGGCGACGATCGCCGGTCGCCCGCTCGACCTCACGTACATGGAGTACGAGCTGCTCAAGTTCCTCACGCAGCACCCCGGCAAGGTGTTCACTCGCGAGGTCCTGTTGTCGCGGGTGTGGGGCTACGAGTACTACGGCGGGGCCCGCACGGTCGACGTCCACATCCGACGGCTGCGGGCCAAGCTCGGCGAAGAGCATGCAAACCTCATCCAGACGGTGCGCAGCGTCGGCTACCGTTTCGGTCAGAGCCGCTGGGGTTCCTGACCGCATTTGCCGCGGTCGGCTCGCGACTTGCCGCCCCGTCGTTGCGTCCACGGTCGGCGGGCTGATCACCACCGCCGGGCGACGGCGGGTCACCCTCGTCGACCGCAACGCCGGGCTCGTCGAGGTCGGCCGCGCTGAGGACCCGTCGGACGCCTACGACCCGCGCACGCGGCCCTGGTACAAGCTCGCCCTCGGTGAGCACGCCGCGCGGTGGACGAAGCCCTACGTGTTCTTCAGCACCGGCCGCCCGGGCATCACCAACGCCCAGTCGGTGGGCGGCGTCGACGGTATCGCCGTGGGTGTCGTCGGCGTCGACATCGAGCTGTCGCGCCTCATGCGACGGCTCCACCGACGGGCGACGATCGACGAG
>JAYUAM010000152.1:0-2328 GCA_043741295.1 Acidimicrobiia bacterium | reverse complement strand
CCGATGAGCACGGACTCCGGGGCGGCGCCGTCAACACGAGCCAAGGTCGGAGACCACCCGGTTCCGCCGCTCGCCATGGAGTCGGTCGGGTGCTGCCTGTGTGGCCAGCAGAACGGCGCACCGGTCGGCATCGGCGAAGACTTCGAGTACAGGACGTCTGACCAGTCCTTTCTCGCCGTGCGCTGCCCGACGTGCGACCTGGTCTATCTCGACCCCCGCCCGACGGCGAGCGAGCTCGGCCGGATCTACCCCGACCGCTACCACGCGTTCGCCTTCGACAGGGAACAGTTCGGGCTCGTGCACCGGGTGCGCAGTCGACTCGAAGCGCACCGGCTGCTGCGCGCCGGCCGCGGGCTCCCGCCAACGGCCCGGGTCCTCGACGTGGGCTGCGGCGACGGATTCCACCTCGACCTGCTCCGCCGGCATGGGCCCGCCGGCTGGCAGCTGCTCGGCGTCGACATCGACGCCCGGGCGGTGGCCGCCGCCCGCCGACGGAACCTCGACGTGCGGCTGGGCACCGTCGAGAACGCCGACATCGAGGTCGGCTCGATCGACCTCGCCCTGTGCATCCAGACGATCGAGCACGTCGCCGACCCGGTCGCGGTCCTTACGGCGATCGCGTCGCTCTTGCGGCCCGGCGGGCGCGTCTATCTGATCACCGACAACACCGATTCGCCCGACTTCCGCGTGGCTAAGGGTCGCCACTGGGGCGGCTATCACTTCCCCCGCCACTGGAACCTGTTCAACCGCGCGTCGATGCGCCGGCTCGGCGAGCGCAGCGGCCTCGACGTCCGCACGCTCGGCACGACGACCAGCCCGGTCAACTGGACCTACACCGTGCGGAACTGGCTCGACGACTGGGGCGCGCCGCGCTGGCTCGTCGAACAGTTCTCGCTGAAGACCGCGCCGTCGCTGGCGTTGTTCACGGTGGTCGACAGCGCCTTCACCGTCGCCCGACGCGGCGCGTTGCTCCGCGTCATCCTGCAGCGGCCCGAATGAGCGGCCACGCGCCGCCCGTGGTCGTCATCGGCGGCGGGATCGCCGGGCTCGTCGCCGCCCGCGAACTCGCCCGCCACGGGGTCGACGCCGACGTCTACGAAGCAGGACCGCGACTCGCCGGTATGGCTTCGAGTCGCATCGATCCGGATGGTTTCAGCTACGACGTCGGCGCCCACTTCGTCACGAACCGCTTCGTCGCCGCGCTCGGCATGCCCGGCCCGTTCCGCACGCTGCCGCGCTATGGAGAAGTCGTCCACCTCGACCCTCGCCATCACCCGCACTACCCGGTCGGCCTCCTCGGCGTACCGCGCTACGCGATGAGCGCGGCGCTCGAGAGGGTTCGGCGACCGACGCGCGATCTCGCCGTCGCCGCCGACCGGTTCCGTCACGACTACGGACCGGTGCTCGCCGACGAGGTCGCGCTACCCCTGCTCGAGGCCTGGTCAGGTCTCCCCGCCGACCAGCTCTCCGCCAGCGTCATCGACAAGATCCCGACAGGTCTGCTCCAGACGATCTGGCTGCGCGCTGCGCAACGACTCACCCATCGGGCGGTGATGATCGGGTACTGCAAGGAGGAACCATCGGCGAGCGGCGTGCACCACGTGTCACCCGCGGGAGGGGTCGCCGGCATCTGCCAGCATGTCGCCGCCCAGCTCCCCCGGGGCGTGCAACTCGACCACCCGGCCGAGGCCATCTACGTCGAGAACAACGTCGTCGTCGGGGCCCGCGTCAACGGGCGCGACATCGAGACCGACACGGTCATCTCCACCCTTCCGGTGAATCGACTTCCCCAGCTCATACGGGGATCCGACCGACTCGACCGGTTCCGCCGGTTCACGTTCCGCGGACTCGTGCTCGTCAACCTGAAGCTCATTGGTCGCGGTCTTCTTCCCGAGGTCGTCGTGTGGACCCCGCGCGGGTTCCCGTACTTCCGCGTCACCGAGACCCCGATGGCCATGCCGTGGAGTGCGCCTGAAGGCAAGACGATGATCCTCTGCGAACTCGGCGCACAGCCCGGCGACGACGTCTGGGGCCTGACCGATGACGAGGCGGTCGAGCGCTGCGTCTCGACGCTCGAGCCGCTCATCGCCAACGTCCGCTCGATGGTGATCGGGGCGACCGTGCTGCGACAGCCCCTCGGCTACCCGGTCTTCGCGCTCGAGTACGAACACGATCGCGCTGCCCTCGCCCGCGACGGCACGGGCATCGGTGGACTCCTCAGCGTCGGCCGCAACGGCGAGTTCGATCACATCCTCATGGAGGACACCTTCTGGCGCCTGCGTCGCCGCATTCCCCGGCTTGTCGAGCGCCGCCTCGCCGCTGCGTGAG
>JAYUAM010000151.1:0-2328 GCA_043741295.1 Acidimicrobiia bacterium | reverse complement strand
GTCGTGCGGCATTGGCGTGGGCTGTCGTTGCCGATCCGCCCGTCCTCCTGATCGACGACCCGTTCTCGTCGCTCGCGCCGGCCGAGCGCAAGCTCCTGTACCGCACGGTGGCCGACGTGCAGGCCCGCCATCCGCGCACCGTCGCCATGGTGACGAACGATGTCGACGAGGCGATGGCGATGGCCGACCGCGTCGTCGTACTCGCCCCGGGCGGGCGCCTCGCCCAAGAAGGCACGCCGGTCGAACTGCTCACCGTGCCGATCGACGATGCCGCGGTGGCCATCGTCGGGCAGCATCGGGGCCTGGCGCGCCTTGCCCTCATCGCACTGGCCGATGTCCGCCCGACGCGCAGCCCGGTCGTCACGCCCGAAGCTTCGGGGGCCGAGGCGATCGCCGCCGCCGCCACCGGCGACTCGCCATGGGTGCTCGTCGTCGGCGCCGACGACGAGCTCCTCGGTTGGGCCGATACCTCGCGACTGTCCAACGGCGGGCGGGTCACCGACACGCCGCTTCTCGCCGTCGAGCACACGGTCGGTCGTCGCGACACGCTGCTCACCGCGCTCGACCAGATGGTGATCTCGCCGGCCCGCATGGCGGTGTGGTCAGACGGCGACGGTCGCCTCGGCGGCGTCATCACCCGCTCGGTGCTCGAACCTCACCTTCCCGTCGCCGGCTCTCTCGGATGATCGCGGTCGCGTCGTGACGGTATGGGAGTGGCTGTACCAACGCAGCCACTGGTGGGGACCGGACGGCATCCTGCGCCGCCTCGCACAGCATGGCGAGCTCGTCGGCCTCGGTCTTGCCGTAGCGGTGGGCATGGGCCTGGCCATCGGCTGGGTCGGGCGCCGGAGCCGAAACGTGGGCGGATTCGCCCAGCTCATCGCCGTCGGCGCGGCGTGCACGCTCGCGCTGCAGCTACCGAAGCTCCTTCCATGGCAGGCCGCCATCGGTCTCGGCGTGATGGCCGCGGTGCCGGTCGCCCGAGCGACGGCCGACGGCTTCGCGGCCGTCGATCCGTCGGCGCGCGCCGCCGCCGAACGGCTCGGGCTTTCGGGTTGGCAGGTGCTCGGACGGCTCGAGCTGCCGGCGGCGCGCGGGCACATCGTCCGGGGAGTGCGCGGTGCGGCCGTCGGTCTTGCGGGGACCTCGGTGCTCGTCGCCTACGCCGGGGTCGGCGGCTTCGGCCGCTACGTCGTGGACGGCGCCGCCACTGGCGACACGGCTCGCCAGCAGGCTGGCATCGTCCTCGTCGTCGCCTCCGGCATCGCGCTCTGGCTGCTGGTCCGGCTCGTCGAGCACTGGGTGACGCCGCGCAGTCTCCGCTCGCGGCGGCAACGGCACGACTGAGCGCGATGGCTTGCGGGCTGGCGCTTCCGAAACGCGCCGGCTCGTGCACACGCTCCAGTGGGTCCGGAGACGCGCCGATGCCTGCGGCGTTCGGGGAAGTGCGCGGCGGTGCGGTGCGGCTCCGGGCCCACGTCGGCCCGGATGACGATTAGCGTCCGCCCGGTGATCGACGATGTGGGCGAGGCCGGCGTTACCGCGCCGGGCGGCACGGTTCTCGACGGCCAGCCAGGCGCGCGCCAGCCAGGCACGCCCCCGCCAGGCCCATCGGGGTGAACGTCCGGCTGGTGCTCGTCGGCGGGGGGAACATGGGTGCTGCGATCCTGCGCGGGCTGATCGAGCGGGGATGGGCGGCGGCGGACGAGCTCGCGGTCGTGGAGGTCGACGATGCCCGTCGGGAGGAGCTGGCGAGCCGGTTTCCGGGGGTCGCCGTAGTGTCGACGCTCGACGGGGTCTCGGCCGAGGGCGCCGTTTTGGCGGTGAAGCCGTACGACGTGGCCGCTGCCATGGCCGCACTCGCCCGTGCCGGGGTGCGGCGCGTGGTCTCCGTCGCCGCCGGCGTGACGACGGCAGCGATCGAGCAGGCCGCGGCGACGGTCCCAACGGCTGGTGCAAACCCCCCCGTCGCGGTCGTGCGGGCGATGCCGAACACGCCAGCGCTCGTCGGTCAGGGCGCGGCCGCCATCGCCCCGGGTGCCCACGCGACCGACGCCGATCTCAACTGGGCGGAGTCCATCCTGGCTGCCGTCGGCACGGTCGTGCGGGTGCCGGAGGGGCAGCTCGACGCGGTCACCGGGCTGTCGGGTTCGGGGCCGGCGTACGTCTTCCTCGTCGCCGAGGCGCTGATCGAAGGCGGGGTCCTCATGGGGCTCAGCCGGGCCGTGAGCCGCGCCCTCGTCGGCCAGCTGCTCGTCGGCTCGGCGGCGCTGCTGACCGAGTCCGGCGACACGCCAGAGGTGCTGCGGGCGTCGGTCACCTCGCCGG
>JAYUAM010000150.1:0-12879 GCA_043741295.1 Acidimicrobiia bacterium | reverse complement strand
GGGCATCGGTGAGGAACACCTCGCAGAACTCGTCGTCGCCGGTGAGGGTCCGTATCGGGCGCACCTCCACGCCGACGGTCGGCAGCTCGCACAGTAGGAAGGTGATGCCGCGGTGCTGCGGCACGTCGGGATCGGTGCGGACGAGCAGGAAGATGCCGGTGCCGTCCATGCCGCGCGACGTCCAGATCTTCTGGCCGTTCACCACCCACTCGTCGCCGTCGAGCACGGCCCTGACGCGCACGCTGGCCAGGTCGGAGCCGGCCTCCGGTTCGCTGTAGCCCTGCACCCACGTGGCGTCGCCTGAGATGATCCCGGGCAGGAACCGACGCTTCTGCTCCTCAGTGCCCCAGTGCACGAGGGTGTTGCCGAGCATCTTCACGCTCGTCGTGTCGGCGACGCGGTAGATCGGCACGCCGGCGCGGGCGAACTCCTCGGCCAGCACGACCTGGTCGATCTTCGCCCGACCGCGCCCGCCGTGCTCGACGGGCCAGGTGATGCCGATCATGCCGTTCGCCGCGAGCGTGCGGCGCCACGCGTTGGTGAACGCCTCGGCGTCGGCCCGGTCAAGGGCACCGAGGCCCCGCCAGTCGGCCGGGAGGTTGTCGACGAGGAACGTCCGCACCTCGGCGCGGAACGCCTCGGCCTCGGCAGGGAAGGACAGGTCCATCGACGGCACGGCTCAGAGCGACCCGATGTGCGGCACGGTGCCCGACCGCTGGAGCGCCTCGCCGATCTCGTGCTCGAGGGTACGCCAGTCGCCGAGCAACTGGTCGAGGACGTACGTGCGTCGCAGGTAGCGGTGCAGCTCGTGCTCCCACGTGAAGCCGATCGCGCCGAAACACTGCTGGGCCTGCGTGCACGCGTGCTCGGCGGCTCGGCCCGCCAGGCACTTGGCCACCGTCGCCGACCAGGCATCGCCGGCGTTGCCCGCCTCGGTGGCGAGGTGGCCGGCGCCGACGACGAGCGCATGGGCGCCGGCGAGGCGGTGCTGCAGCGCCTGGAACACGCCGATCGGCTTGCCGTACTGCACGCGCACCTTGGTGTAGTCGACGGCCGAGGTGACCACGTGGCGGGCGATGCCGACGAGTTCGCAGGCGAGCAGCCAGCGCCCGTGTGCCGTCACCTGGGCCGAGGCGTCGCCGTCGACCCAGGCGACGTCCGCAGAAGGGACGGAACCGACGACATGCACGAGGCCGAGCGTGTCGTCCGTGCCGCCGAGCGCCGTCGCGGCGAGCGTGCCCGCTGGGCACACGGCGAGGCGGTCACCGACGGCGACCACCACGGATCGATCACCGATCGCGGAGGTGGCCACTGCGTCGACGACGAGCATCGCGCCGACGACGACACTCGCGCCGAACGGCGACGGCAGCGTGACGCACGACGCGGCGAGGGCGTCGTCGCCGGTGATCTCGGCCAGGCGTCGGCCGAGGCGCGGCCCCAGGGCGTCGGCCGACGCCAGCGTGTCGCCCTTGATCTCGAACAGGATGCGCAGTGCGCTGGACGCGTCCTCGTCGAGCACGTCGTCCCAGCCGAGCTCGGCGAGGCGCGCGTCGAGCGGGGCGTCGGCGTCCGTCGTCAAGACGTGCTGCAGGCTGGGTCGGAGCAGGGCGAGGGTGTCGGCATCGAGCGTCATCGCGCCGCCTCTTCGCGTGGCATGCCGAGCACCCGTTGGGCGACGAGCGTTCGTTGGATCTCCTGCGAGCCGCCATAGATGGGCGCGGCCCGGCTGAACAGGAACTCGTTGCGCAGCCAGTGCAGCTCCTCGTCCCACTCGAACCGTGGTCCGATCTGCTCGCGCACGGCGTTCCACGTGGCGGTCTCGGCGTCGATCAGGAGCAGCTTGTCGATCGACACTTCCGGCCCGAGCGTCTCCTCGCGGGCGAGGCGCTCAACCGTCTGGCGCGTCTGGAGGCGCAGGGCGGCCGCCAGCGTGTAGGCGTGGCCGAGCGCGGCGGCGTGCCGCGGATCGGGCTCGCACAAGCCAAGCGTCTGCCCGAGCCGCTTGTGGAAGCGACCTTGTTGCAGCCAGCCCCACGCACCGCGCTCCCATTGCAGCATGTACATCGCGACGGCCCAGCCCTGGCCGAGCTCCCCGATCACCCGGTCCTTCGGCACGAAGGCGCCGTCGAGGAAGATCTCCGAGAAGTGGTTCTCGCCGTCCTCGGCGCGGATCGGGCGCACCTCGGCACCCTCCTGTTCGAGGTCGACGAGCACCATCGTGAGGCCCCTGTGCCCCGGCCCGCCGGAGCGGGCCAGCAGCACCGAGCGCTTCGCCAGATGACCGAACGTCGACCACACCTTCTGGCCGTGCAGCCGGAAGCCGTCGCCGTCGGGGTCCAGGCGCGTGCGCAGGGAGGCCAGGTCGCTGCCGGCGTCGGGTTCCGAGAAGGCCTGCGCCCACATGTCGTCGCCGCGGAGCAGCCCGGGGAGCAGGGCGTCGGCGAGGTGGGGTGCGAACACGAGCAGCACGGGCACGAGGATCTCGAGCGTCGTGAACGGCTCGGGGATCTGGATGTCGAGGTCCCACAGGGCCTGGAACATGGCGGCCCGCAAGCGTGGATCCCCCCCGAGCCCGCCGGCGCTCGGCGGCCAGCCGAGGCGCGACCAGCCGTCGTCGAAGAGCAGCGCCTGCAGCCCGGCGAGGTGGGTGGCGCTCGCCTCGAGGCTGTGCGGCCGGTACCCGCGGAACGGCTCGACGCGGGGGTCGGCGCTCAGGAAGGCGTGGAGCGCGTCGGCGTAGGCGCCAGGCGAGGCGAACGTGTCGTGGGCGAGGTCGGGCAACCGGGCTCCAGGGTCTGGGTCAGCTACGCGACGGGAAGCCGGGCGGGAAGTAGGTGTCGGCGAACCCCTGCAGGAAGTCGCGCGACTGCGGGTGGGCGCCTGAGGGGCCGGGCACGACCATCCAGGTGGCCCCGAGCTCGCGCAGCTCACCGATCGCCGCGCGGTGGCGCTCGACATCGTTGGAGAGGTCGTAGACGCTGCGGTCGGTGTAGGAGAGCACCAGGTCGAGGTCGGCGAAGCGGTCGCCGGCGAAGTCCTTCAGCATCGCGAGGCGCGCCGCCAGGTCGTCGTTCGTGCTCACCTCGGGGGAGCGCACGGTGCCGAACATCGCCGACGGCCCGCTCAACGGCATCCAACCCTGGGCCCGTGCGGCGACGCGGCGGAGCGTGAGGGTGGCGTTTCCGCCGATCCAGATCGGGATCGGTTGCTGCACCGGCCGTGGGCGGCCGATCGTGCCCCGGCAGTTGAAGTGCGTCCCGGCGTAGTCGAACGGCTCGCCGGCCCAGTGCAGGGGCAACACGTCGAGCGCCTCGTCGAACAGCGTGTTGCGCTCGTCGAAGTCGACCCCGAGGGCGAAGTACTCGGCCTTCAGGTAGCCGGTGCCGACGCCGAGAATGAACCGCCCGTTCGACAGCCGGTCAACCGTAGCCGCCGACTTCGCGAGCAGCGGCGGGTTGCGGTACGGGAGCACGGCAAGGTAGGTGAGGAGCCTCAGGTCCGTCGTCACCGCAGCCACATGAGCGAGGGCGACGAACGGGTCCAGGCTCTGGTGGCCGCCCGTATCGAGCCACTTGGCGGTCGGCGCCGGGTGCTCGGTGAACGCGAAACCCGCCCATCCCGCTCGCTCCGCCGTGATCGCGAGATCGGCGACCGGACCGGCGTCGAGCATGTCGCCGTCGGCGCCGTGGAGGTCGGGGTACTGGAAGATGAACTTCATCGGCGACCGTTCTCTCGGGCCCGGGCCACGTGGCTGTCGAAGCTACTCGACACATGCGTCAAGTTCGATCCCGGCGCACGAGTCGGCGGTGCAGCGCCTTGCCCTCCTCGCCGCCGCTCCCGTACTCGAAGGTCGTGCCGGCGTCGACGATCTCGTCCTCCCGATCGCGGACCTGCTCGATCGTGAGGGCGTCGTCGTCGAACCCCTCGGTGACGCCGAGCACGAAACGACCGACGCGCCCGCCGGCCACCGTCCACACCTGGCCGTTGATCGAGCAGTCGGCGTGGGCCAACCATGCCATCGCCGGTGACACCTGCTCGACCGCGAGGCGCGCCGACCAGGCGTCGCCCGTGCCCGACCGCCACGACTCCGGGGCCACCCGAGACGACCGCGAGAGGGCGGTGTAGGCGATGGGCGCGATCGCGTTCACGTGGATGTCGAGTGGCCCGCCTTCGAGGGCGAGGCAGCGCGTGAGACCCCACAACGCCGCTTTCGCCGCTCCGTAGGCCGACGAGCCGGCCGTGCCGAGCAGGCCGGAGTTCGAGGTCGTCGACACGATCCGCCCGTAGCGCTGTGCGGCGAGATGAGGCCAGGCGGCACGGGTGACGTGGTAGGCGGTAGACAGATTGACGGCGATCATGAACCCGAACGCGTCGGTCGTCATCTCGCCGAAGTCGGCGGCCCGCAGCGCGCCGGCGTTGTTGACCACGACGTCGACGCGGCCGAATCGGTCGAGCGCGGCGGCGACGAGGTGGTCGGCACCCGCCGCACCGGACACGTCGGCGGCGAAGGCGGTGGCCCGCCCGCCGGCGGCGGTGATCTCGGCGGCGGCGGCGTCGGCCGCCGCGGGGTCGAGATCGTTCACCACGACCGCCGCGCCACGGGACGCGAGCAGGTGGGCATGGGAGCGGCCGAGGCCGGCGCCGGCACCGGTCACGACGGCGACGCGGTCGTCGAAGCGCAGCTCGCTCATGCCGGGCCCTTCCCATGGAGGAACCCGAGGACGCTCGGCGGCAGCGTGTTGCCGTAGCCGGTGTCCGGCCAGTTGAACCAGCCCGACGCGGCGAGCGTGCCGCCATCGGGGTGCAGCGTGGTGCCGGTCATGTACGAGGAAAGGCCCGACGCCAGGAACACCACCGCATTGGCGATGTCGTGCGGGGTCCCGAGGCGGCCCATCGGGATCGAGATGCCGACGTTGATCGGATCGAGCATCGGGTGGGTCTGCTCGCCGGTCCCGGAGATGCCGATCATGTTGGGGGTCGGTGCCAGGTCGGGGGCGACGCAGTTCACGCGGATCCCCTCGGGTGCGAGCTCGACGGCCAGGGTCCGGGCGAACTGGGCGACGGCGGCCTTCGCCGCCGAGTAGACGGCGAAGTTCGGTGCAGCGCGGTGGCCCTCGATGGTGGTGACGTTCACGATGCTGCCGCCCCGGCCGCCGGCGCGCATCGCCGGGATGGCACGCGAGGAGGCGTGCAGCACATGCGTGAGGTTCGTGCGGATCAGCGCATCCCACGCCTTCGAGCTCTGCTCGCTGAACGGACCGCGGAACGTGCCGCCCACGACGTTCACCAGCGTGTCGAGCCGTCCCCAGCGCTCGGCGGTGGCGGCGAACAGGGCATCGAGCACCTCCGGTTCGCGGGCATCGGCGGTGTGGACGATGGCGTCGGCCGACCGCCGGGCGAGCTCGTCCTCGATGGCCGCCACCGCGACCGGGTCGCGGTCGACGAGCGCCACCCGGACGCCGTTCGCCGCGAGGTCGACGGTGATCGCCCCACCCAGCCCTCCGGCGCCTCCGGTGACGATCGCGACGGTGCCGTCCAGGCCGGCGCGCTCGCGCCACCAGCCAGAATCCGCCTGGCCGGTACCTGCAAGGGTCGACTCCGTCATGGTCGATCGTCCTTTCGCGCCTGGCGACGCCGTCATCGGGGGTCCACGAGGATCTTCACGTGGCGGTCGGCGTGGTGCAGCAGCTCCTCCAGCCCGTCCTCCACCAGCCGGTCGAGCGGGATGTGGTCGCTGATGAGCACGCGGGGGTCGAAGGCACCGGTTGCCAGCATGGCGAGGGTGGCCGGGTAGTCGACCGCCGGCTCGTATGTCATCGTGAAGCGGACGTCGATCTCCTTCGCCATCGACAGCCCCATGTCCACCGACGCCAGCTCGCCCCAGCCGGCGAGGCTCACGAGCGTGCCCCGTGGGCGCAGGGCCCGGATGCCCTGGCCGAGAGCGGTGCTGTTCGCGGTGGTCTCGAAGACGAGGTCGACGCCGTGGCCGGTGAGATCCCGGGCCGCCGCGTGCGGTTCGTCGGTGCGGGGGTCGATCACGACCGAGGCACCCAGCCGCCGGGCGGCGGCCCGGCGGGCCTCGGAGATCTCCGAGACGATCGTGGTGGTCGCGCCGGCGGCGATCACCGCCTGCAGCACGCCGAGCCCGATCGGCCCGGCGCCGAGCACAAGCACCGCGGAGCCGAGCGTGGCCGGTGCCCGGCGGACGGCGTGGACGGCGACCGCCATCGGCTCGGCGAGCGCCGCCTCGGCGACGCCGAGGCCGTCGGGTACGAGGAAGGCCGACCGGCGCGACACCACGACGAAGGGAGCGAGCCCTCCGTGGAGCGGCAGGCGGTAGCCGCCGTACAGCGCGAGTTTGCGGCACATCTGCGGCCACGAGTGCGTGCAGGCGTAGCACCGGCCGCACCACTCGATCGGCGCGATCGCCACGGCCGAGCCGACCGTGACGGCGCCCGGTCCGGCCGCGCCGACCGCGCCGACCGCGCCAGGGGTCGGGTCGCCGAGAGCGCGCACGATGCCGGAGAACTCGTGGCCGAGCACGATGCCCGGCACGTGCATAGCCGCGCCGCCCTTCGCCGCGCCGACGTAGGTGTGCAGGTCGCTGCCGCAGATGCCGTTCCGGGCGACCTCGACGAGCAGTTCGCCCGGACCGGGCACCGGCTCGGGCACCTCCTCGATGCGGATGTCCCGCGGGCCGTGGTACACCGCACCCTTCATGCCGGCACCTCCTGTCGGTTCGCCCGCAGCCGGTCGCGGTGCTCCGGCGCGGCGATCGCTGTCAACCGACGGGCTCGCTCCGGGTCGTCGACGCCGCGCAGGTCGGCGATGCCGTGCTCGGTGACCACGACGTCGACGTCGGACCGCGCCGTCGACACGACGTCGACCGTCGCCACGATCGTCGACGAACCGTCGTTGGCTGTCGACCGCACGGCGATCACCGAGAGCCCTCCCACCGATCGGGACGCGCCGACGCAGAAGTCGGCGTGCCCGCCGATCGCCGCGATGATGCGCCGCCCGACCCGTTCGACGTTCACGGCGCCGTCGAGCCCGACCTGAAGGGCGGTGTTGCAGCCGACGAACCGGGGGATCGCCGAGATCGCCGACAGGTCGTGCGTCGTGGTGGTCGACCTGAGGGTGAGCATGCCGGCATCGGCAAGGGCCCGGATCGGCTCGCCACCCCAGGCGTAGGCTGCCACGACGGGGGCGAGCAGCAGGCCGCGCCGCTGCAGTTCGGCCATCGAGTCGGTGACGAGGCCGGACCAGATGCGCACCGGGCGGTCGAGGGCGCGGGCGATCCCCTCGCCGATGCCTCCCGGGCCGAACTGCAACGTCGGGTCGTCCGGGAGCAAGGACGCGACTAGGGCGCCGATGCGCATGTCGATGGCGTCCGCCGGTCGGGAGGACGCCGCGGCGACCGCGGCCGGCGGCCGGGCAACGGTGGCCACGATCTCGCCCGTGATCTCGGGTCCGCCCAGGTCGGGGCCATCGTCGTTCACTTCGACGACGACGTGACTTGCCGTGCGGGCGAGCACGTCGGCCCAGCCGACCGATTCGCCGAACACCAGGGAACGACCCCGGCGCACACCCGATACGACTCCGACGTGGGGTGGCTCGGACTCGATCAGTGACGCGACGGCCGACAGGCGCGTCGCCATCGGCACGATGCGGCCGTCGTTGACCGCCCGCCCGAGCCCGTAGCCGGCCAAGACCGTACGGGCGCGGAACCCCGGGTCGTCGATCCACGCGTGGCGCTCCACCGTCCAGCCAAGCGTCACGAGCGGCGTGGCGTCGCCCGCTACGCCGGCGAGCCGAGCGGCGTCGGCCGGCCCGGTGCGCGGGCTACCCGGACCGTCGGCGTACCAGATGCTCGTCGTGCCGTCGGTGGTCGTCATCGTCCGTCCTCGTGCCCGTCGATCCGGCGCTGAGCGAGACGCCCGCGGGGGCCACGACGCCGTGCCAGCGGAGCGGTCTCCTACTTCTCGGAGTCCCGTCCGGCCAGCGCGGCGAGCTCGCGAGCGGTGAACGGGGTGCCCTTCGGGCGCCCCATGCTCTGGATCGAGATGTCGACGTCGGCGCCTTCGGCCTTCAGCGCGCCGACCGTACACTTCTCGCGCGGCCGGATCGCGAACGGGTCGAATCGGTAGAGCCTCATCGCGTTGAGGTGCGTGATCTTGTCGATCTCGTCGTCCGGCACGCTCTCGAGCGAGTGGGCGAGCAGGTCCGCCGAGTGCGGCCACGTGCTGTCGGAGTGCGGGTAGTCGCACTCCCACGTGATCCGGTCGATGCCCACCCGGTGGCGCATCTCGATGCCGGCCCGGTCGTCGATGAAGCAGGTGGAGAAGTGCTTGTAGAAGAGATCGCTCGGCACCTTGCCGCCGAAGTCGGCCCCCGTCCACGCATGGTGGTGGTTGTAGGTGTAGTCCATGCGCTCGAGCGCGTACGGGATCCATCCGATGCCCCCCTCGGACAGGGCGATGACGATCTCCGGGAACTTCTTGAAGATCGGCGTCCACATCAGGTCGTTCAGCGCGAGGAACGAGTTCATCGGCGTGATCGCGATGCTCACGTCGGCGGGGGCGTCCATCGAGGTGACCGTCATCGACGACGACGACCCGATGTGCATGCACACGACGGTGTCGGTCTCCTGACAGGCGGCGAAGAACGGGTCCCAGTGGTCGACGTGCAGGCCGGGCAGGCCGAGCTTCTCCGGGTTCTCGGAGAAGGTGACGGCGTGGCATCCCTTGGCGGCGGCGCGGTGGATCTCCGCGGCCATGAGCTGCGGATCCCACAAGGGCATGATCGTCATCGGAATGATCCGCTCGGGGTAGGCGCCCGCCCACTCGTCGATGTGCCAGTCGTTGTAGGCCTGCACGCAGGCGTGGGCCAGATCCTTGTCGACGGCCCGCAGGAACAACTGGCCGCAGAAGTGCACGAACGTCGGGAAGTTGATCGAGCCGAGGACGCCGTTGGCGTTCATGTCGCGGATGCGCTCGTGGATGTCGTAGCAGCCGGGGCGCATCTGGTCGAAGCGGAGCGGGTTCAGGCCGTACTCCTCGGGCGGGCAGCCGGCGACCGCGTTGAGCCCCATGTTCTGGGCCCGCTGCCCCTCGAACAACCAGTACTGGCCGCCGCTCGCGTCCTCCTGGATCTTCGGCGCGTCGTCGCGGTACTTCGCCAGGATGTGGGCATCGAACATCGTCGGCGGTTCGATCACGTGATCGTCGACGCTGACGAGGATCATGTCGTTGGCATCCATCGCGTTCCCCTAGGGCTCGGTCGACGCCTCCCACCACCGCTTCGGTGACGGCGTCGTCAGATCCGATGGTACCGCGGCCGTCAGCGAACGGCGACCGGTGTGCTCGCGAGTACCGGGATCGGCGAGGGTCGTTCGCCTGGGCCGGACGGGATGCGCAAGGATCGGGCCGAGACGTGGAGGGGACCGAGACATGGCGGTGACGCAGCTGGACGCGAACGACCTTGCGGCGCGGGCTACTGCGGCCGTCGGCGACCGGTTCCCCGGCGCGACGATCGCCGACGTGCAGCAGCTGGTCGGAGGCACGTCGAGCTTGACGTACTCGGCGGACCTCCACCTTGCCGCGGCGGATGACGCGCGGGAGGTGCTCCGTGCGGTCATCAAGGTGGCACCGCCAGGGCTCGAGCCGGTGCGCAACCGCGACGTGCTGCGCCAGGCGCGACTGTTCGACGTGCTGCACGACGGGCAGGCGGCAGAGCTCAGCGCACGGGTGCCCGAGGTGTACGGCACCAGCGTGGGCGCACCGCCCGAGGTGCCGCCGCTGTTCGTGATGTCGTTCATCGCCGGCGAGTCGTACGAGCCGGTGCTCACGCCAGCGGACTCTGCGGCTAGCGCAAGCGAGATCGGGTCCCGTGCGTTCGCTGCCGCGCGGCTGGCCGGGGCCCTGCACGCCGTCGACGTCACCGACCCGCGCCTCGCCGGTGAGCGCATCACCGACCTCACGGCCGAGGTCGAGCGGTGGGCCCGGGCCTTCGGGTCGGTCGACGACGACCTCCAGGCGGGCCACGAACCGGTCCGCGACGCATTGCTCCTCGCCGTGCCCGGGTCGCTGCCGCCCTCGGTGCTGCACGGCGACTTCCGCTTGGGGAACATGCAGTGCAGCGGCGGCTCGGTCGACGCGCTGATCGACTGGGAGATCTGGTCGCTCGGCGACCGCCGACTCGACCTCGCCTGGTTCCTGCTGAACACCGATCCAGGGCACCCGAACGCCCGGCGCACCGAAACCGGTCTGCCCGAGCCAGGTGCGCTCATCGCGATCTACGAAGCGTCGACCGGCGTCCGGATCGACGGGCTCGGCTGGTTCGACGCGCTCGTTCGCTACAAGCAGGCGGCGGCATCGGCCCTGATCATCAAGAACAACCGGAAGCTGCCGCAGCCAGGCGTGAACATCGAGTCGATGCTCGCCGGTCGCGGTCGACTGCTCGATTCGGCGATGGTTCACCTCAGCTGACAACGCACGCGTGTTTGCGTGCGGTGACACCTATGTCAGAATCCGTCCATGCCTGAAGCCTTGATCGTCGCCGGAGCCCGCACGCCGATCGGCCGTGCCCACCGCGGTTCGCTCGTCGACGTCGATGCGGCCGCCCTCGCCCAGATCGCCCTCGGCGGTGCCATCGACCGGGCGGGCATCGACCCGGCGCTGATCGACGACGTCGTGCTCGCCGAGTCGATGCAGGGCGGCGGGGTGATCGCCCGCTTCGTGGCGAACAGGCTCGGGCTGCTCGACGTGCCGGGCCTCGCCAACAATCGGCACTGCGCCGGCGGCCTCAGCGCTGTGCAGATCGGCGCGGCGAGCATCCGGGCCGGCATGGATCGTGTCGTGCTCGCCGGCGGCACCGAGAGCCTCAGCTCGACGCCGCAGCTGCTCAAGTCGGTTCCGGCGTCGGGGAGGGACCCGCAGTCGTGGGCGCCCGAGTCGCACCCGGACAGCCCGGCGGCGCCGGCCTGGGACATGAGCATCACGGTGGGCGAGAACACGGCCCGCGAGGCCGGGGTGACCCGCGAGCAGGCCGACGAATGGGCGTTCCACTCGCACCAACGAGCGTCGGCCGCCGTCGAGAGCGGACGGTTCGACGACGAGATCGTCCCCGTCGAGGTGGCCGATGGCGCCGGCGGCACGCGGATGTTCGCCCGGGACGAGCACCCGCGCGGCGACACCACGCTCGAGCGTCTCGCCTCGCTGAAGGTGCTGCACCCCGAGCTGCCGAACGCCACGGTGACGGCCGGCAACGCCGCCGGACTGAACGATGCCGCGGCTGCGGTCATGCTGATGAGCGACGACGCCGCCCGCGAGCAGGGAGCGACGCCGTTGGCGAGGATCGTCGCCTGGGCGTCCGTGGGCATCGATCCGGTGCTCACCGGGCTCGCCCCGACGCGCGCGATCCCGAAGGCCCTCGCCCGAGCGGGCATGACGCTGGCCGACGTCGACCTGTTCGAGATCAACGAGGCGTTTGCGGCGATGTGTGTGGCGAGCACACGCATCCTGGGAATCGACCATGCGATCACCAACGTCAACGGCAGCGGGTGCAGCATCGGCCACCCGGTGGCGGCGACCGGGGCGCGCATGATCGTGACCCTCGTGAACGAGCTCGCGCGTCGCGGCGGTGGCATCGGGGTCTCGAGCATGTGTGCCGGCGGCGGGATGGGGTCCGCGACCGTTCTCGAAGTGATGCCGGCCTAACCGCCGAGCCGGGGTCGGCTAGCAGCCGAGGCGGAGTTCCGTCGGCACGGGTGGCGGTGCATCACACGCGACATGGGTAGGCCCATAGGCCTGCACCCTCCAGAGCGCGCCGACGCGTTCGAGTGCGACCGTGAGTTGTGGCATGCCCGATCCGGGGTTGGGTACCAACGTCACCGCCGACCAGATCTGATTCGACGTGGCCACCCGACAGTCCGAGAGGGTGTACTTGTCGAGCGGGACGGCCCCGAGGTCGCCGCCCTGGACCGCAGCGTAGATCGACGCCGCTCGCGGTCCGCACGTGCCGGTCGGGGGCGGGACCGAGGACGGCGGTGGCAGTGAGATCGCGGTCGTCGAACTCGATGGTGGGACCGTCGTGGAAGTCGATGCCGTGCTCGCACTCGTCGTGCTGGGCGGTCGGGGCCGCTTGCGGCGCGTGGTGCTGGTCGTCGAGTGGCGCTTGGACGTCGACTCGGTGGAACCCGAGCTGCACGCGCCGGCTCCGACCGTAATCACCAGTGCCAGCACCCAACGAGTGCGCATGCGAACCATGGCTCCAGCATGGCCCATCGATCGGGGTGCACTCGGTCTTTGCTCTCGCGGGCAGTCGTCGTGGGTGACCGTCTCGCGCCCCCTCCGGTAGCGTGCGACCATCAACGCCGACCTTGCCCTCGCGCTGGAACTGGCTGACGCGGCCGACGCGCTGACGATGTCTCGCTTCCGGGCCGATGATCTGCGCGTCGACCGCAAGGCCGACACCACCCACGTCACCGAAGCCGATCGCGCCGCCGAAGTGCTGATTCGCGAGGGCATCCAAGCGGCTCGGCCGGGCGACGCGGTGCTGGGCGAAGAGTTCGGCGTCGAAGGGAGCGGGACCCGGCGGTGGATCCTGGATCCGATCGACGGCACGGCCAGCTACGTCCGAGGGTTCCCGATCTGGGGCACCCTGATCGCGCTCGAGGAGGAGGGCGAGTTGACGGTGGGCGTGGTGTCGGCGCCGGCGCTGCAGATGCGATGGCATGCGGCGCGCGGTGAGGGTGCCTTCGCCAACGATCGTCGCATGAGCGTCTCGACCGTCGACGATCTTGCGGATGCCCAGCTCTGTTACTCGGATCTTCCGTCGTGGACCAAGTACCGCAGCAGCGCTCAGCCAATGATCGACCTC
>JAYUAM010000149.1:0-2331 GCA_043741295.1 Acidimicrobiia bacterium | reverse complement strand
GACGACCCGATCGGAGGGCCGATCGCCGTCGCCCTCGCCGAGGAGCTCGGCCCACGCGCCGTGCTCGTGACGCAGGACCAGGTGGCCGGCAACGAGCTCTCACGCACCGGCGATCTGGCTCCGGCCAACGTGCGTCTGGCCCAGCTCGGCGTCACGATCGTGCGCCGCGCCACCGTGCGGTCGGTGGCGCGCGGCCATGTTGTCGTGCGTGACCGGTTCAGTGGCGACGAACGTCGCATCGACGCCGTCGCGTTCGTCGACTGCGGCTTCCGGCTACCCGACGACCCGATCACCGGCGTCACGGCGCGCGCCGGCGACTGCGTGGCGCCGCGCACCGTGCACGAGGCCGTGCTCGAGGCGCGACGCGCGGTGCTCGACATCCGCTGACGAGTCGCCGCGTCCGGCGGGGTCAGCCGCCAGCCGTCGCCGCGACGAACGTTATGTGGCAGGCCTCGACGGCGAACGCACCGGCCGCCGCCCCCTTCGCGAAGTGGTCGTCGGGCGTGGCGCCGATGCCGGTCGCCACGATCCGCTCGGTGAAGGTGTCGGCCAGGCAGCGACGATCGGCGAGGTTCGGCTCGACCACTCCGGGGATCTTCTGCAGGAGCACGCCCGAACGCTCGTGGAGCAGCGTGAAGAAGTCGAGCCGCACCTCGGCCGGGTCAGCGGTCGTGTAGTAGAGGCGCGCCACGGGCGTCGACGGCGTGCACCCGGTGATCACGATCGTGTCGCCAACGGCGTCGGCGACGGTCTCGACGGTCCGCGTCGCGCCGCTGCGGGCCTGCGCGGCCCAGTCGTGCAGGGCGCTGGAGATGTCGGCGGTGGCCCCGGCATCGACACCGGCGACCGCTACCCGGGCGCAGGAAAGGTCGCCGCGGCGAAAGGCGACGTAGGCGTCGCCGGCCCAACCCTTGGCGAGCTTGTAGGCGGCCAGCGCGGGCAGGCGGTCACGGACGATCGCCTGGGCGAGCAGGTAGGGGCCGACGTCGTGTGGCGCGCCGCCGGACTTCAAAGCCTTGTCACCCTTGTCGAGCTGGGGGACGTCGACGTCGGCGACGGGGATGTGGAGCAGCTGGCGGTCGGGAAACAGGATGTCGGACTCCGACCTGGGGGGATCGGTGAAGATCGCGTCGCGCTGCGTCTGGCCACCGCGACGCGAGAGGAACCGCACGTAGAGCTCGGCGAGCGAGTAGTCGAGGACCTGACCGGCGACCTCGGTGTTGTCCTCCGGCGAGTCCACGCTCACACCCGCCAGACCCGCGGCTCCTTCGGCGGCGGCCGCGGACGTCGGGTCGGCGCCGGGATCACCCGACATCGCGATCGCCGAGGCGGGCGCAGGCGCGGTGGTCGTGAAGGTGATCGAGGCGGACCCTGGTGAGTTGGCGAAGGAGGCGGCGGGATCTGGCGGCGCGACGTCGGCGGGCGATGCGAACTGGTCGACAGCACCCGGATCGGCTGTCGGATCGGGCGGCGCAACCTCGGCGGCCGTTGCCGCGGTCGTCGGAACGGGGGCGACGGTGGCCGGTGCCGTGGTGGGCTCCGGGGCCGCCGCCGGCGTAGCGTCGACGTAGGCCGATTCCACCGCTACGGCGTCACCTTCGATCGCCGCGTGGATCGCGGCCGCCTGCGTGTTCGTCGTGGCGCCGACGTACAACGCGTCGAGGTCGAAGTGCTGGTCCTGGAGCGCGTGGGTGAGCTCGTGCACGAGCGTCGCCTTGGTGGCGGCCGTCAGGTCGCTGCCCCGCACACGGATGCGGTGCGTTGCCGGGTTGTAGAGACCGACGACCGGCGACGAGCCCTTCCCCGACTGGAGGTCGATCGTGGTCGTCGTCGAGACGGCGGCCGTCACGTCGAACGACGTCATCGGGCCAAGTCCGAGCGCGCGGAGGAGCACCGCGTGCGGATCGTCGGCGGGTTCATCGGTACGGCGAGCGTTCGCCGTGCCGATCGCCTTGTCGAAGGCCTCCGGCGCGATGAAATCGACCGCCACCGGGTACGTGAACTTCAGCCCGCGCTCTGTCTCCACGAACGTGACGAGGTCGGCGACCTTCGGGTCCCACTCTGTCGCCCAGCTGAGCTTGGCCCGGGCGGCAGCCGGCTTCGGCCGGTGCTGGTAGAAGATGATGCCGGCGAACACGGCGACCACCACGAGCAGCGAGACGACCTGCCGACCGAACGACCGGCCGGGCGCGGCCGTCGGCTGGGCGAGGCGCCAACCTGCCCGCTCGGCGCGCACGTCCGGGTCGTACACAACATCGCGATCGGCCGACGACGGTGGATCGAACCCGGGGGGAACCGCGCCGCCCGGCGTGCCGAAGCCCGGCGTCGCAA
>JAYUAM010000148.1:0-2332 GCA_043741295.1 Acidimicrobiia bacterium | reverse complement strand
TTCGACGAGGTGATGACCTCGCGACTGTCGACCGGCGGTGCGCAACAGCTGTACGACATCACGCCCGACCTCACGACGCTCGGCAAGTACCTCGGCGGAGGCCTCTCATTCGGCGCGTTCGGCGGGCGCCGCGATCTGATGGCCCGATTCGACCCGTCGACGCCCGACGCCCTCGGGCACGCCGGCACGTTCAACAACAACGTGCTCTCGATGGCTGCCGGGGTGGCCGGGCTCACGCAGGTGCTCACGAGCGACGCGCTGGCCGACGTGAACGGGCGCGGCGACGATCTGCGCGACGGCCTCAACGACGTCTTCGCGCGTGTCGGCAGCCCGTTCAGCGCGAGCGGGATCGGGTCACTTCTGGCGATCCACGCCACCGCGGCCACCGTGCGCACGCCGCTCGATCTCGCCGGCACCGACGAGCGGGCCAAGGAGATCCTGTTCTTCGACCTGCTCGAGCGAGGCATCTACATCGCCCGCCGCGGCTTCATAGCGCTGAGCCTCGAGGTGACCGACTCCGACGTGACCCGGACGGTCGACGCCGTGCGCGACATCCTGCGGGCACGACCCTGCCTTCGGAGCTGACCGCACCGCACCTGTTCGCAGACGCGATCGGGGCCGGCTCCCCGCGGACCCGGCCCCGAATCGTCGTCAGTTCGTGCGGCGACCCGAAGGTCGCTACTCGTCAGTCGACGACACGCCCGCCCTTCAGGTTTTCCGTCAGTGCCTTGAAGTCGTCCCACTTGGCGTCGGCGAGCAGGCCGGCCTGGCGGGGCCAGGTGGCCGGGTCGTGCATCTGGAAGCGGGGACCGGCATCGTCGAGCATCTTGCGCAACGTGGCCACGTCAGCCTGCGACAGCGCCCGCCACGTGCGGATGCCGATGTTCTGGCACAGCTCCTCGATCTTCGGGCCGATGCCTTCGACCACCTTGAGGTCATCGAGCTTCAGCTTGATGCCGAGTGCCGCGCCACCGGCCTTCACGTCAGGACCCGCGACGACCGCAGCCGGAGTAGCCGCCACCCGCTGGGCTGCCGGAGCCGCCGGAGCCCCTGCCGCAGCGGACGCCGGACGAGCGGCCGGAGCGGCATCGCGGCCGGAGCCGTAGCGGCCGGCAGTCAGGTCGTCCGTAAGGGTCTTGAACTCGCCCCAATGCCCGTAGGCGAGCAGCGCACCCTGGTGCGGCCAGCTTGCCGGGTCGGCGATGCGGTAGTTCGGACCGCCCGCGTCGAGGATCGAGCGCAGGCGCGTCGTGTCGGTAGCCGCCAGCTCGGCCCAGGTGTTTATGCCCTGCGCCCGCAGCAGTTCGGCGATCTTCGGACCGATGCCCTCGACGAGTTCGAGATCGTCCTGCTTCACCGTCGAACCGATCACCCGCGTGCCAGCAGCGAGGTCGAGCCGCGGACCCGAGGGGCGGGCGGCCGCCGCCGTGGCCGCCGCTTCCAGCTCACGGATGCGGCCCTGCAGGCCGCCGACCTGACCGGCCTGACCCTCCAGCTCACGGATACGTCCCTGCAACCCGGTCACCTGCGTGTTCAGCCCGGCCACCTTGCCGGCCTCACCGGTGAGCGACTGGATGCGCACGTTGAGATCGCCGACCTTGCCGGCCTCGGCCTCCAGGTCGCGAATCCGGCCCTGCAGCCCGGTGAGCTGCGTGTTCAGCCCGCCCACCTTGCCGGCCTCACCGGTGAGCGACTGGATGCGCACGTTGAGATCGCCGACCTTGCCGGCCTCGGCCTCCAGCTCGCGCACCCGGCCCTGGAGCCCGGTCACCTGGGTGTTCAGCCCGCCGACCTTGCCGGCCTCGCCGGTAAGCGACTGGATGCGGGCGTTCAACTCGGCGACGTTGCCGGCCTCACCCTCCAGCTCCTTGATCCGCCCCTGCAGCGTGCCGACCAGGGTGGTGAGGCCACCGACCTTGCCAGCCTCGCCTTCGAGCGCGCCGATACGGCCGCGCAAGCTGCCGAGCTCGGTCGTCAGCCCGCCGACCTTGTCGGCCTCGCCGGTGAGCGACTGGATGCGGCCGTGCAGCTCGCCGACCTTGCCGGCTTCGGCGTCAAGCTCCTGCACCCGGGTGCGTAGCGCGGCGACCTGCGACTCGGCCTGGCCGGCCTTGCCTTCGGCATCCTGCAGGCGGGACCGCAGCGAACCGAGCTCGCCGGTCTGCTTCTCCAGCTCGCTGATGCGCGCCTGGAGCCCGGCTACCTGGCCGGCCTGGCCTTCCAGCTCACGGATGCGACCGTGGAGCGAGCCGATCTCGGCGTTCAGGCCACCGACCTTGCCGGCCTCACCCTCGAGGTCGCCGATGCGACCCGTCAAGGTGCCGATCTCGGC
>JAYUAM010000147.1:0-2335 GCA_043741295.1 Acidimicrobiia bacterium | reverse complement strand
TAGGGGTCGAGGCGGTGATCGTCGACGAGATCCACGCGATGGCGCCCACCAAGCGCGGCGCCCACCTCGCCCTCGCCCTCGAACGGCTGGAGCGGGTGTGCGAGCGACCACCGCAGCGCATCGCCCTGTCGGCCACGCAGCGTCCGCTAGAAGAGGTCGCCCGCTTCCTCGGCGGATTCGCCGCGCCAGGCCAGCCCCGTCCGGTCACCATCGTCGACGCCGGCATCACCAAGCCGCTCGAGGTCGAGATCGTCGTTCCGGTCGAGGACATGGGCGAGCTGGGCAGGCCGCTCACGGGCGAGGATGCCATCCGCTCGGGGCCGGCGAGCGCGTCGCTCGTGTCGCCGGTGCGGCGCAGCATCTGGCCGTCCATCTACCCGCGCATCCTGCAGCAGGTCCTCGCGCACCGCTCCACGATCATCTTCTGCAACGGGCGGCGGGCCGCCGAGCGGTTGGCGGCGCAGCTCAACGAGCTGGCGGTGGAAGAAGGGGTCGACGCCGGCGTCGTCGGCGACCTCGTCAAGGCGCACCACGGCTCGCTGGCGCGCGAGCAGCGCGTCGTCGTGGAAGACCAGTTGAAGCGCGGCCTGCTGCGGGCGATCGTTGCCACGTCCAGCCTGGAGCTCGGCATCGACATGGGCGCGGTCGACCTCGTGATCCAGGTCGAGTCGCCGGGAGCGGTGAGCCGGGGCATGCAGCGCGTCGGGCGCGCCGGCCATTCGGTGGGTGAGCCGAGCAAGGGCACCATCTACCCCAAGCACCGCGGCGACCTGGTCGAGGCCGCGGTGGTGGCCGACCGCATGCGCCAGGGGCTCGTAGAGCAGATGCGCTACCTGCGCAACCCGCTCGACGTGCTCGCCCAGCACGTCGTGGCGATGTGCGCGATGGACGAGTGGGATGTCGAAGAGCTCGGCGCGGTCGTGCGGCGCTGCGCCTGCTTCGCCGAGCTCGGGCCCGAGGTGTTCGCCAGCGTGCTCGACCTGCTCTCGGGCCGCTACCCGTCCGAGGAGTTCAGCGAACTGCGGCCCCGCATCGTGTGGGACCGCATCGGCGGCCGCCTGCGGGCACGCGACGGCGCCCGGCGTCTGGCCGTCACGAGCGGCGGCACGATCCCCGACCGCGGCCTGTTCGGTGTGTTCCTGCCCGACGGCACCCGCGTCGGCGAGCTCGACGAGGAGATGGTGTACGAGAGCCGGGCCGGTGAGGCGTTCATCCTCGGCGCGTCCACCTGGCGCATCGAAGACATCACGTTCGAGCGGGTCATCGTCACGCCGGCGCCGGGCGAGCCGGGGAAAATGCCGTTCTGGCACGGCGACCGGCCCGGGCGACCACTGGAACTCGGTCGGGCCCTCGGCGCGTTCATGCGCGAGACGCGCGCCCTCGATCCCGTCGTCGCCGTCGAGCTGATGCAGTCGCGCTTCGGGCTCGACGCCTGGGCGGCCGACAACCTCGTGCGCTACCTCGCTGAGCAGGCCGAGGCGGCCGGCGCCGTGCCCGACGACCGCACCATCGTGGTCGAGCGCTTCCGTGACGAGATCGGCGACTGGCGGGTGTGCATCCTCACCCCGTTCGGCACGCCGGTCCACGCGCCGTGGGCGATGGCCATCGAGGCTCGCCTGGAGGAACGCTTCGGCATGCCGGTGGAGACGTTGTGGGGCGACGACGGCATCGTGCTGCGGTTGCCCGAATCGGCCGACGAGCTGCCGGTCGAAGATCTGCTCATCGCCCCCGACGAGGTCGACGAGTTGGTCGTTGCCGCGCTGCCCCGCACGTCACTGTTCTCGGCGCGCTTCCGTGAGTGTGCGGCCCGGTCGCTGCTCCTGCCCCGCCGCCGGCCCGATCAGCGCACCCCGTTGTGGCAGCAACGCCAGCGCGCCGCCGACCTGCTCGCCGTGGCGAGCAAGTACCCGCAATTCCCGGTGCTGCTGGAGACCACGCGCGAATGCCTGCAGGACGTGTTCGATGTGCCGGCCCTGCGCGAGGTGCTGCGCGATCTGGCGTCGCGCCGCATCCGACTGGTCAGCGTCGAGACGCAGAAGGCGTCGCCGTTCGCCCAGTCGTTGCTCTTCGCGTGGATCGCTTCATACATGTACGACGGCGACGCGCCGCTGGCCGAGCGCCGGGCGGCAGCCTTGTCCCTCGACCGCGATCTGCTGCGCGAGCTGCTCGGGGCCGAGGAGCTGCGCGAGCTGCTCGACGCTGGTGTGCTCGCCGATCTCGAGCTCGAGCTGCAGTGCCTCGTCGAGCACCGACGTGCCCGCAGCGCCGACGAGTTGCACGATGTGCTCCGCAAGGTCGGCGATCTCTCGGCGGTCGAGGCCGACCTGCGCAGCGA
>JAYUAM010000146.1:0-5610 GCA_043741295.1 Acidimicrobiia bacterium | reverse complement strand
AGGTTCCGTCCGACAGACCCCTCGCCGGCCATCCGTGTGGCCGAGTGGCGATCGAACGGTGGTCGGCGGTCAGCTGGCCGATGCTGCTGTTCGCAGAGCCGGTTAATCTCCGCCGCTCATCCACTCGGTCCACGCCCATGACAGCGCGCTTTCGGCCCGGTCTGGGCAGAGGGCGTGCGATCTCGTGCTAGACGGCGTCGACATAGTCGTCATCGGCCGGTCGTTGGTGGGTTGACGGTGGACCCCGCCGTGTCTTGGTCACGCTGGTGAGAGGGCTGCGGGCCAGTGGGGATGGGTCGGTTCGATCGTCGGGGGCGGCCTGGCGGCGCTGACAGGGTGGGCCGGGCTGGCGGGCGCGGCGGAGACCTCGCCGTCGGGGTCGTCCCACGAACCGCCGCGTTGTTGCAGCCGGAATAGGCGGGCGTAGATGCCGTCGGCAGCCAGCAGTTGGTTGTGGGTGCCTTGTTCGGCGATCTCGCCGGCGATCATGACCACGATGCGGTCGGCTGTTCGTACGGTCGAGAGTCGGTGGGCGATGACGAACGTGGTGCGCCCCTCCATCAGGTTGGCGAGGGCTTTGACGACGAGATCTTCGCTGGAAGCGTCGAGGGCGCTGGTCGGCTCGTCGAGTACGAGGATCGGTGCGTCGCGCAGGATGGCACGGGCGATGGCGATGCGTTGACGTTGTCCACCGGACAGCTCGGTGCCGCGTTCGCCAACGATCGTGTTCATGCCGTCGGGCAGGCGACCGGCGAACTCGTCGACTAGGGCCAGTTGTGCTGCGCGGGCGATGTCGCTGGCGTTCGCACCCGGGCGGCCGAGGGCGATGTTGTCGGTGATCGAGCTGTTGAACAGCACCGAGTCCTGCAGCACCATGCTGATCTGAGACCGAAGGTCGCAGAGCGCGAGTTGGCGGATGTCGATGTCGTCGGCCCGCACGGTTCCCTGGGTGGGGTCGAAGAAGCGCGGGAGGAGTGCAGCCAGAGTGCTCTTCCCCGCACCCGTGGGGCCCACGATTGCGACGCGTTCACCGGCGGCGACGTGGAGATCGACACCCCGCAGTACTGCCTCTCGCCCGTAGCTGAAGGAAACATTTTCGAAGGAGAGCTGACCGGTGAGCCGCTGCGGTGGCACCGGCCAGGCGCGATCGCGCACGTCTGGCACCGTGTTGAGGACGGTCTCGACCCGTTCGGCGCAGGCCACCCCGCGACTGACGTTGAAGGTCAGCTTCGCGAGGGCCTTGATGGGCGAGTACAGCTTGGCGAGGTATGCGAGGAAGACGAGGAGCACACCCAAGGACATTGAGCCGTTGAGCACACGGTCGACACCGAGACCCAGGATCACGACCCGAGCGATCACGCCGGACAGATCGGTGAGCGGCTCGAGGCGAGCCTGGAGGCGGACCGCAGCGAGGTTCGCGTCGAGACTTTCGGAGGAGACACGATCGAACTCGGCGGCGCGCAGACTCTCCAGGGAGAACGCCTGCACAACGGGTAGCGCGGCCAACGTTTCAGTGGCGACGGTTGCGAGTCGACCGTCGAGCTTGCGTGCTCGGCGGGTTGCCGATTTCATCGCGAACGTCGACCGCCAGATGTTGTAGGCGAGCGGCAGCGATGCGACGAGCACGATGATGGCGAACACGCTGTCGGTGACGAGCATGATGACAGCCATCCCGACCACCATGAGCACGTTGGGCACCAACACCGAGAGTGTGTTGACCATCATGTCCTGCACTCGGTCGACGTCGCCGGTCACTCGAGCAACGAGGTCGCCGACTGTCTCGCGGCTGTGGAAACGGAGCGAGAGGTGCTCGAGGTGTTCGAACAAGTTGCCGCGTAGATCCTTGCCGATCCTCTGGCCAGCCGATTCCATGAGGCGGGTCGACCAGTAGTTCGCCAGTGCCGACAACGCGACGAGGACAACCGCGGCGACGAGAGCGACGATGAGGGTCGTGCCCTGCGACCCGGCAGCGTGGCGAACCCACGCCAGCAACCCGCCCGGCTTCTGTTTGGTGGGGTCAGCGACCACCCGATCGACGATCAACGCCAACGGCCACGGCTCGAACAACCCGAACGCGATCTGTAACAGGGCCAGGAAGCTCCCACCGGCGAGCAGAGCCCAGTACGGCCGCACGTATCGGCGGAAGCGTCGGAAGGTGGTGATCATTCAGGCCGGCACCATCGTCTGGAACACCTCGAGGACGCCGCGTTCGCGCTCGCGAGTGAGCACCGCCGGCGCCTGACCGATCGGCGTCCATATCACTGCGTCGATCTCCCGAGGGTCGGGGCGGCCCTGTGCTGTGGACCGAGCGACGAGCATCGAGTAGTAGGTGACGTCCTTGCGGACTCCACGCCCATCGCGGTAGTGCAACCTGGTGACCTCCCCACCGAGCTCGCACGAGAGCCCGGTCTCTTCGCTCACCTCGCGAAGCGCACACTGCTCGACGGCCTCGCCTGGATCGGCCTTGCCTTTGGGCAGCGACCAATCACCCTGGCGGCTGCGGTGAACGAGGACGACGTCGATGTCGTTTCCGTTCGTTCGCCACACAACTCCACCGGCCGCGACGATCCGGAATCCCTTCACAGGATTGCCAAGCTTGTGACCGCTCTCCATCGTCTTGGACAGCCGCGGCTTCATTGCGCTGACGCACTCCTGCGTGACCCCGTCGAAGAACGCGCGAGCAGCGTGGGAAAGCGCGTGATCGTGCGTAGTCGAGCCATGCGACCACTCGAGCAGGGCGGCCGCGTCCCGGTGGCGTCGCAGCACGTGCTGGAGGGCCGCCGCGTCGTGCGCCAGCTCGGCAGCGACCGAACCAAGGACAGGGGTCACCAGCTCCGACGCGTAGCGCACGTGACGGGTTGCCCGGCGCATCTTGTCCAGGCGCCGGTGTTCGTTGTCGATCTTGCCGGCCCGGCGCATCTCCTGCAACGGCCTGAAGACCATGCCGGGGAGCAACTCCTGGCACGGCTTCCATGTGTCGGCGTCGGGGTCGTCGCGCAGCGGCACACCGGTGTCAGCCACCCGGATCAGCGCTTCGCGAGCCCTCAGACCTGCGGGGATCGTGAACAGCTCGCGGGTGTCGGCCAGCATCACAGCCCTGCTGTCTCCACTGTCGTCGAGACGGGCTGCGACGGCGTCGCGCACGCCGTGCTGATCCACCAGTTCCTGAGCCAACTCGTGCACTGCGTCGCGCTGACAGATCCGCGACAGCTGCTGACCCAACGGCTTGAGGCCGCGCCGCATCTCGTCAACCCACGCAAAATCGAGCACGGGGCGCAACATCTCCAGGTTGGCGCGGGACCGGCGGATCGCCATCCTCATCGCAGCGATCTCGTCGCCGCTCCACGACCCTGCTACCGCATCCCACTTGTCGAGCAGCGCCCCCAGCTCCGCCATCACCAGCGGCGCGATCGTCGGACCCAATGCCTGGAGCTCGACCGCCCCGACCCAGTCCGCCTGTGCACCTTCTGTTTCCCGCCGGTTCATCTTCGAGAGTGTAAAGCTTTTACCCTTTGAAAATGCTTCGAAGACCATTCGGGACCGAACGACCTGCCTCAGAGCTTCTGAGCGGCCTAGGAAGGACCGACAGTCGTCGATCGTGCGGGTCGGCGGATCGGCCGGGCTGGCCGTGGTCCGCCCGCTGCTGCTCGATCCCGTGCTCCTCCCCGTTCGCCCGGGCGTTCGGGTTGACCACCGGCACGGTCGCCATCGAGCAGGCGATCGCCAGCCGCAACCGGTGGCGCGTCGGCGACCACATCGCCGTCCAGGTGCGCGACACCCCGCGCACGCCACTCACGGTGGCGGCGATCATCGACACGACGAAGGTGTGTCTGGCCTGCTCCGCGGCGCTCGTGCCCTCGGCAATATCGACACCGTCGACCGCCTCGACCCCGTCCACCTCGACCAGGTGTTGTACGTGCGGGCGACCAACCGTTCGGTCGCCCAGACCGCGGCACTCGAGGACCGCATCTCCGCCGCCGTGGGCGTCTATCCCACGGTCGAGGTCGGCAACCTCGCCAGCTACCGTCGGCTCATCGAGCAGCAGGTGTCGCCGTTCATCGCGTTCCTGTTCGTGCTCCTCGGCATCTCGGTGGTCATCGCCGCGATCGGCGTCGCCAACACGATGAAGCTGTCGATCGCCGAGCGCACACGTGAACAGGGCCTGTTGCGCGCCGTCGGGATGGATCGCGGTCAGGCGCGGGCGATGGTCCGCTAGGAAGCGGTGACCATCGCCGCATTCGGCGTCGTCGTCGGCGCTGTGCTCGGTGCCGGGTTCGGCGTGGCGATGATGCGGGCGCTGCGGGCCCAGGGGTTCACCGAGTCCGTGATACCGGTGACGCTCTTCGCCGCGATGGTGCTCGCCGCCGGCGTGCTCGGCGTCCTCGCCGCGTCCGGTGCCACCCGGCGCGTCGCCCGGTTGGACGTGCTGCGGGCCATCGCCGTCGAGTGACAGTGGGTCGTCGCACCGGTATCGTGCGCCAGTGGCCATCGACCCCGCCCGGCTCGAACCCGACGTGCGTGCGTTCCTGGGCGAACGCCATCTCGCCACGCTGAGCACGGTGCGGCCGGATGGTTCGGTGCACGTCGCGCCCGTCGGGTTCAGCTACGACGAGGCGGCCGGCGTCGCCCGCGTGATCACGTTCGCCGCCTCGACGAAGGCCCGCCTCGCCACGGCCGGCGGAAGGGCCGCGCTGTGCCAGGTGGATGGCGGGCGCTGGCTCACGCTCGAAGGCCATGTGCGCGTCACCGCCGACGCCGAGGCGGTAGCGGCCGCCGTCGGCGGTTACGCCGCGCGCTACCGCCCGCCGTCCGCACGGGCCGACCGCGTCGCGATCGAGCTGGTCGTCGACCGCATGATGGGGCGCGCATGACGGGCTACTCGGGAACGCCGCTGGCCCGGAGACCGCCGACATGACCGCGGGATACTCGGGCACGCCGTTGGCCAAGAAGCTCGGTATCGTCCCCGGGTCCACCCTGGCCGTCGTTCATGCCCCGGTCGGTCTCGCCGGCTGGCTCGATCCACTGCCCGACGACGTCACGACGGTCGAGAAGATCAGCACCGGCGCGGCGGTGACCCTCGCGTTCGTCACCGAACGTGCGCACCTCGCACGCGCCTGGCCGAAGCTGACGAAGGCCGCCGGACCGACCGACATGATCTGGGTGTGCTGGCCGAAGAAGGCCTCGAAGGTGCCGACAGACATCACCGAAGACGTCGTTCGCGCCGTCGTCCTCCCCACCGGCTGGGTCGACGTCAAGGTGTGCGCGGTGAGCGACGTGTGGAGCGGGTTGAAGATCGTGCTGCGCAAGGAGCTGCGCTGACGGTCAGAGTCGGCCGCCGCTGACCGGTACGAACGCGCCGGTCACGTAGGTCGGCGCATCGGCGGCGAGCCACACGATCGCCGCGGCGACCTCCTCCGCGGTGCCCGACCGGCCCTGGGGAACGCCCGGCAGGAGCCGTTCGACTCGGCCGGGCGGCGCGGCGTCGTGGATGTCGGTGTCGATCAGCCCCGGGCGCACGGCGTTGACCCGGATCCCCTGCGGCCCGAGCTCCTTGGCCAGACCGGTGGTCATCGTGTCGACCGCGCCCTTCGAGGCGGCGTACCACACCCA
>JAYUAM010000145.1:0-2341 GCA_043741295.1 Acidimicrobiia bacterium | reverse complement strand
GCGCGCTGGCGTCGCCCGGGCATCCCCTCGCCGGGCCCCTGCTCGAGTCGTTCGTGGTGGGCGAGCTACGACGGCAGCTCACATGGTCGGACACGCTGGCCCGTGCGTACCACTACAGGGAGCACGAGGGCCGCGAGATCGATCTGGTGCTCGAAGCGGCCGATGGCCGCGTCGTGGCGATCGAGGTGAAGGCTGCGCACGACACCGGCGACCGCGCGATTCGGCACCTGTCGTCGTTGCGCGATCAGCTCGGCGACCGCTTCGTCAATGGTGTGGTCGTGTACCTCGGGGAGCAGGTCTTCCCGCTGGGTGATCGGCTCACCGCCCTGCCGGTCTCGGCGGTGTGGCAAGCCGGGCGGCCCTGAGCGCCGCAGCCTTGCCGGCGGCGTCACCGCGCGTGTCACAGGAGTGCTCGATCTCGGGAGTCGTCGGCTGCTCGATGGGCGATCACATGCGCACCGAACCGTCGAAGGCTCAGCTTCCGGCGGCGAGGGGGGACTGGAGGCGGCTGGTGATGACGGAGCGCGTGCTCGCCTCGAAGGTACGGACGTGGGCTTCAGCCAACGAGGCGGCGCGGTCGCCGTCGCCCCGGCGGAGCGCGGCCAGGATCTCGCGGTGCTCGTCGAGGGCGTTGTGCATGTCGTAGGCGTCGCGCAGGTAGAGGTGCCACAGGCGCTCGCTCTGCGTGTACAGCATGTCGAGCGTGTCGGTGAGGAACCGGTTGTCGGCGGCCTGCCAGACCTGCGTGTGGCACAGCCGGTCGGTGTCCATCAGCAGCTCCCACCCGGCCTTCGCGCCGCGCCGTTCGACGGCGGCGAGCGCCTGCTCCATGCGGCGCCAGTCGGCCTCGGTGCCGCGCCGCGCCGCGAGCCGGTGGACGTACGGCTCCAGCATCGCCCGGGTCTCGTACAGCAGCGGCAGTTCGCTCACGTCGATCGACGTGACGAGCAGGCCGCGGCGGGGGATGACGACGAGAAGTTGCTCGCGCTCCAACCGCTGGACCGCCTCACGGATCGGCGTGCGCCCGACTCCGGTGCGCGCCTGAAGGTCGTCCTCGCGCACCACCGAACCGGGCGCCAGGTCGAGGCGCACGATCATCCGCTTGATCCGCACGTAGGCGACCTGGCTCAACGGGGTGGATGTTGTGATATATCTACGGTACACCACTGATCCGCAGGAGAGCGTTCGTGAGCGAAGCACCGGATAGGGCGAAGGTTGTCGTCATCGGAGCCGGCATCGTCGGCAACTGCCTGGTCGGGCACCTGACCGAGCTGGGCTGGGCCGACCCTGGATCAGACGGCATCGTGCTGATCGACAAGGGACCGCTCCCGAACCCGGGGGGGTCCACCGGCCACGCGTCGAACTTCATCTTCCCGACGGATCACAACAAGGAGATGGCGCTTCTCACCCTCGACAGCCAGCAGCAGTACGTCGAGCTCGGCGTCAACAGCTCGTGCGGCGGCATCGAGGTCGCCCGCGAGCCGCAGCGCATGGAGGAGTTCCGCCGCCGCATGACCTCGGCGAAGAGCTGGGGCATCGAGTCCGAACTGCTCACGCCGGCCGAGGTCAAGAAGCTCGTCCCGTTCGTCAACGAGGATGTGATCCTCGGCGGCTACTACACCCCGAGCGTCTCGGTGGTCGACTCGTTGCGCGCCGGCACGATCATGCGCGAGCGCGCCCAGGAGAAGGGCTGCACCGTCCTGCCCAACACCGAGGTGCTGGCACTGGAGACCGAGAACGGCGCGATCAAGGCCGTGGTCACCGACAAGGGCCGCATCGAGGCCGAGTACGTCGTGATCGCGTGTGGCGTGTGGAGCCCGCGCATCGCCGAGATGGCCGGCGCCACCATCCCGCTCACGCCCGCCGTGCACCAGATGGCCGACGTCGGCCCGATCGAGATCCTCCAGCTCA
The DNA here is from genome assembly GCA_043741295.1 of Acidimicrobiia bacterium. GTDB lineage: Bacteria > Actinomycetota > Acidimicrobiia > Acidimicrobiales > Ilumatobacteraceae > JAYUAM01. Next base: position 430 of record JAYUAM010000145.1, on the reverse strand, counting down.
GCGGCAAGGAGGTCGCCTATCCGATCGTTCGCGACATGGACACCTTCTGCTACGAGCGCCAGACGTCGGGCTCGATGGAGGTCGGCTCGTACGCCCACCGCCCGATCTTCATGAACCCGAACGACATCCCGTCGATCGAAGCCTCAGCCCTCTCGCCCACCGAGCTGCCGTTCACCGGCGACGACTTCGACACCCAGTTCGAGCAGGCGCTCGAACTGATGGGCGACATCCTGGAGACGGCCGAGATCCGCTACTCGATAAACGGTCTGCTCTCGCTCACACCCGACGCGATGCCGGTGCTCGGCGAGACGGTGGAAGTGCGCAACCTGTGGTCGGCCGCCGCCGTGTGGATCAAGGAGGGCCCGGGCATCGCCAAGCTCGTCGCCGAGTGGATGACCTACGGCTACCCGCACGTGTGCGACCCGCACTC
>JAYUAM010000144.1:0-2341 GCA_043741295.1 Acidimicrobiia bacterium | reverse complement strand
AGCGTCCGCCCGCACGAGGGGCATGCGCCGTCGGGCGTCATCGAGCTCGGCGTCCAGAACTTGGCGCACGTCTCGCACCACGGCATCGGCGACCGACCTCGCGCGCCTAGTTCGACCGGCGGCGGACGCGCAACGTGATCGGCACGGCCCCGAGGTCGAACGTCTCGCGCAGCTTGCGCTCGATGTAGCGGAGGTAGTCGCGCGGCAACGGCCGGTTGGCGAAGAGCGTGAAGGTGGGCGGGTCCGTGGCACCCTGCAGCGCGTAGAGGATGCGGGCGCCGCCGGGCGCGGGGTGCAGGGCCTGGGCGTTGGCCACGGCCTTGTTCACGTCCCTCGTCGGCACACGACGGTGGTAGCGCTCCATGGCGTCGGACAGCACGGGCAGCAGCTTGTGGACGCCCTTGCCGGTGAGCGCCGAGATCTTGAGCACCGGCGCGTCACCGATGAAGTGCAGCTTGCGTCCGAGCTCGGCCGTGACGTCGAGGCGGCGCTCGGGGTCGTCGATCAGCTCCCACTTGTTGAGCAGCACGACCATCGGGCACCCGGCGGCATCGATGCGCTCGGCCAGCCGCTGGTCCTGGCCGGTTATGCCCTCGGTGGCGTCGATCACCAGGAACGCGACGTCGGCCTTGTCGACGGCGCGCAGAGCCCGGATCATCGAGTAGTACTCGGCGCCGTCCTCCATCTTGCTGCGCCGCCGCATGCCGGCGGTGTCGATGAAGCGCACCGGGCCGTCCGGTGTGTCCACGACGGTGTCGATCGCGTCACGCGTCGTGCCCGGCATGTCGTGCACCACGGCGCGGTCCTCGCCGATGAGGCGGTTGAAGAGGGTCGACTTACCGACGTTCGGGCGCCCGAGGATCGCCACGCCCGGCACGGCGGGAAGCTCGGTGCCGCGATCGCGGTGGGCGGCATCGTCGTCCTCGTCCCACTCGTCCTCGATGAACGAGCCCTCGGGCAGGCGGGCGATGACCTCGTCGAGAAGATCGCCGACGCGTCGGCCGTGCAGCGAGCTCACCGGGTAGGGCTCCCCGAGCCCGAGCGACATGAACTCCCACCGCTCCATCTCGCGGCGGTCGTTGTCGGCCTTGTTGACGACGATCAGCACTGGCGTCTGGGTACGACGGACCCAGTTGGCGATCAACGCGTCGTCGTCGGTGATGCCGACCCCAGCGTCGACGATGAAGAGCACGACGTCGGCGTCGAGCACGGCCTTTTCGACCTGGCGGGAGACCTTTGCGTCGAGTTCGCTGCCACCGGGCAGCCAGCCGCCGGTGTCGACGAGCAGGAAGTGGTGGCCGAGCCACTCTGCCTCCATCTCCTTGCGGTCGCGCGTGACCCCGGGCTTGTCCTCCACGATGGCTACCTGCTGGCCGAGCACGCGGTTGAAGAACGTCGACTTGCCGACGTTCGGACGTCCGACGATGGCCACGACCGGGAGGCGCGCGACGACGTCGATACCGTCGTCCTGAATGGCGTCCTGCATCGAGCCCTGATGAACGGCGGCGGTCAGGTCGTCGACGACGACGTCCCCACGGCTCGCGCCGTCGGCCGGGACAGGGGTGGGGGTGGTGGTCATGATCGTTGCTCCAAGGTTCGACGCAGTGCAGCCCCGTCGGTGGGCACGACCTCCACCGGATGCGGCAGGTCGTCAGGGGTGAGGCCGTCGAGGAAGCGGCCCTGTGAGAGGCACACGTCCGGCAGCAGGTAGCGGTGGCCGGCCGGCTCGGCGGCCAGGACACGGGCCAGGTCCTCGCCGACCATCAGCCCGGTGACGGCCACGTTGCCGCCGAAGTAGGTGTTGGCCACCGGCACGATGCGCACGTCGTCGCGCCCGAGGCCGGCGACGAGTGGCGCCAGCACCTGGGCGCCGTACGGGGCCGTGAGGATGGCGATCGGCGCGCCGGCCGCAGCCGCCGCGGGCGCGCGGCGCCGGGGCGTCAACCGAACGGGTTGCGTTCTCGGTACGTCCAGTGGCGGAATGCGCGTCGATCCGTGCCGAGAACCTCCGTCGTCACCCTCGTCACGGTCGGCGGCGCCGCCGCTGTCGCAGCCGGCGCGCAGGCCGGTGTCTCCGGCGGGGTTGCGGGGGGCCCGGTAGCCCTGTGCGGGCGCACCGTCGACCGACGAGAAGAAGCCCGCCTGAGAGCCTGAGACACCGACGCCACGGCCGGAGAACTCGGCTTCGAACGTGCGGGCCATGCCGATGCCGTCCTCGTACATGCCGAACCCGTCGTACGCCTCGGCGTCGGGGAACGGGCGGCCGGCCATGAGGTAGTACTCGTCGGCGGCGTGCACGAGGCGGCGGCCGAGCGTGAGTTGGAAGACGTCCTGCCAGTCG
>JAYUAM010000143.1:0-5641 GCA_043741295.1 Acidimicrobiia bacterium | reverse complement strand
ACGACGAGTCGACCCGATACCTGCCCACCCGCCTCCTCGCCGCCGTCGCCGTGACCACCGCGCTGTGGACCCGCCTGCCGCACGCACCGCTGCTCGGCTGGTTCGCGGCAGCGGTGCTCGACTCCGTGCGGGGGTACTTCGCCGGGCTGCATCAACAGGCCCATCTGCGGGCGAACCCCGCCGACCGGCGATGGGTCTGGCGCGACGCGCCGAACTGGATGAGCTTCGGTGGCGTCTACGGCGTCCTTCCGGTCCTCGCCCACCTGTGGGGGTCGACGGTCACGTTCGTCATCGCCCTCCTGCTCGCCTTCGGCATCGCCGCCATCGTGGCCGCGTCAGGGGTCGTGTTCCGCGTGCTCTTCTACTGCTCGGTCCTGCCGCTCCTGCTTCCGGCGATCGTCGTCGGCTTCAGCGGCTCGTCCGACCTGCGCATGCTCGGCCTGCTCACGACCGTATACCTCGTCGTCCTCGGCATCGGCCACGAGCGGACGGCCGAAGCCCTCGTCGGCTGGAACCTGTTGCGGGCGACGAACGAGCGGCTCTCGGTGGAGCTCGCGGCGGAGCGCGACCTCGTCCACTCGGTGAACGACCGGCTCCGCCACGCCAACGAACGCCTCGCTCACGAGGCGGGCCACGACGCGCTCACCGGCGTCGCCAACCGTGGCCGGCTACTGACGGAGGTGGCCCACGCCCTCGACCGGTCGTTGCGCTTCGGGACCGGCATCGCGATCTTGTACATCGACCTCGACCACTTCAAGCCCGTGAACGACCGCTGGGGTCACGCCGTCGGTGATCAGCTTCTCGCCGCCGCCGCCGAACGCATGCGGTCGGTGATCGGCCCTGCACACCTCGTCGCCCGGGTCGGCGGTGACGAGTTCGTCGTCCTGCTGCGCGATCTGTCGACCCCCCGGACCGCCGGCATCGTCGCCGACCAGCTCCACGACGCGGTGACCGCTCCCTACGTGCTTCGGGAGACCGTCGTCTCGGTGGGCGCCAGCATCGGAACCGCCGTCTCGTCGCCCGGCTCCACCACCGAGCGCCTGCTCTCGGCCGCCGACGCGGCGCTCTACGTCGCCAAGGCGGGCGGCCGCAACCGTGTCAAGGACGGGTCCGACCAGTCGCTGCGGTGGACAGCCGACGCCGGTCACGCCGTCTGACCGTGGGTCGCCGGTCCCGGTCAGCGCAACGGCCGTGCCCTCGGCGGACACCGCGGCCCCCGTGTCGCCGCTAGGGGTCGAGCACGATCCGGTCGCAGGTGGCGTGATGGTCGCCGCGCACGATCCGCGCCGTGGCGCCAGGCCGCCCGGGGGTCACGAGGGGCGCTGGTAGCCGCGCGCCGACCGTACCGCCACCCCAGTCGGCGAACGTGCGGACCTCGCCGGTCGTGCGGTCGTAGAGCCCGAGCGCGTCGATCCCGGTGCACGCCCAGTCCCCCAGGACCAACGCCGCACGGTCGGCCATCGAACTGCCGTCGGCGGCGCGGATCTCGTACGTCCTCGCCCGGTCGTGATGACGGCCGGGCGCGACCGACAGGAGCGGATCGAGCCACACGACCCGATCGGGGCACCCGTCGCCGTCGGTGTCTCCGGCGAGGAGCACCGCACCGTCGGAGGGCGCCGGCCGTACCGCTGGGCAGGCCGTCGAGGCGTGCCGCGATGATCGCCACGCGCCGAAGCCGAGCACCGCGCCCACGGTGACAACGGCGACGGAGGCCACCGCCACGGCGACGCGCGGCCAGCGGGCGGGCACCAGCGGTTCCGGCAGCGGCGGACGGGGCCCGAACACCCGGGTGCCGCTGTCGACTCGACCGAGCCGGGCGAGGGGCGACGGCGCCGTACCGACATCCGAGCCTTGTCGGAGCACACCGCGCCCGATCACCGTGGCCGCCAGTGCCCGCCGCAGGTCGGCGGCGTCGCCAAAGCGGTCGGTCGGGTGCCGGGCCATCGCCCGATGCACGACATCGGCCAGGTCGCTATCGACGCCGAGCGAGCGGAGCGGGACAACGTCGGCCCGATCGGCAAGCCGGGCCGTGGCGAGCGCGCTGTTGCCCCGATAGGGCACACCACCGCCGAGCGCCTCGTAGAGGGTGATGCCGAGCCCGTAGATGTCGGTGGCTGGCCCGAACGGATGCCCGTCGACCACTTCGGGGGCGAGGTACTCGACGGTACCGGCGACCGGATCGTCGGTCGGCGACGCTCCGGGCAGACGGGCGACGCCGAAGTCGGTGAGCAGCGCGACACCGGCGGGGCCAGGCCGGTCGTACACGATGTTGTCCGGCTTCACGTCGCCGTGGACGACACCTCGCTCGTGCACCGCCATCAGCGCGGCCGCCATCGCGTCGGCGAGCCGCACGACGTCTACGGCAGCCATCGGACCGCCGACCAGCCGGGTAGCGAGGGAGCCGCCCCTCGCGTACGCCATGACCACGGCCACCGCGCTGTCGTCACGGACCACGTCGATCACGGGCACGATGTTCGGGTGCCGCAGTCCGGCGACGATCTCGGCCTCGCGCACGAGCCGTGCTGCGGCCTCCGCCGTGGTGGCGACATCGGGTCCGTCGAGCGCGATCACCTTGGCGGCGAGCGTCGCGGTGTCCATGGTGCGGGCCGGACCTTCGTCCGCGCGATGCACCGTCCACACCTGGGACGAGGCACCCGCGCCGATGACGGCATCCAGGATGTACGGACCCACCCGCTCGATCATCACGTCGTGACGCCATGGCACGACCGCGCTCGCCGGGCGGCCGGTGCCGGCGCACCGGGCCCGACGGACGGCCATGACGTCGGTGGATCAGACCGTAGCGCCAGCGTTGTTTCCGCCGGCCGACATGATGTCGTTGGTGATCGCGGCGAGCTTGGTGCGGAGCTCGTTCAACGCGGTCTCGCAGTTCGTCAGCGCGGTCTTGCATGCCGGCAGCGTCTCCCCGCGAAACTGCGTCGCCAGCTGACCATCCCAGATGTCGGGCTCGCCCAGTCGGTCGAGCAGGGTCTTGAGCTCGTGGATGGTGGTGTTCAACGTTCCACCGCCGCCCGACGGTTGGACGATGTTGCGGACCTTGTTCACCGTCTCGACGGCGGCCTCAGTGGTCAGAACTCGATTGGTCATGGCATGTACCTCCTCTGTTCCGGCCCCAGGCGAGTACCTCGGGGCGAACGTAGCTGTGCACTTCTTGCGTGGGAATGGCAGCAGCCAGTTAGGAAATGCGGCGCTCGGAAAGTTTGCTTTTCCATGCCGCGCCCTCTCGTGCACTCGCCACTGCGTGAACAACTTCTCGACGTTGCCGATCGATTACCCCGCTCGAGCGGTCGATCGGGTGATCGCCATCGGCGACCAGCTCGCCGACGCTGTGTTGCACGACCTCGAGCGACGGCCGACGGGAGCGGGCGCCGCGCGCGCCGAGTGGACCGGCGTGCACCGGACCACGTTCGACGCCACCTACGCCCTGCTCTATCGACGGTTGGGTGAGCTCTACGACCAGCTACGCAGCGCCGGGCGCGCGCTCGAGGCGAACGCCCGGGACGTGGCGTTCGAGAACGCCCGAAGAGCCGAACGTCGGGCCGAGGCCGAGGCCGAGCGCCGTCGCCAGGAGCGGGCCACGGCATCGGCTCTCGCGCTGGCGGCCGCCACCGGACCGATGGGGCCCGGTGGGGGCGGCGCCCCGTGACAACGTCGGCGGCCCGTCCCGACTCGCTCGACGACTACGCGTCGCACGGCCGCGCCCTCACGGCCGGTTGGGCGACGAAGATCGCCGAGCTCACCGCTGCGCTCGATGCGGCCCGTGCCGCGCTCCATCGGGACCTTCCCACCGGCTTCTTGCCGACCGAGCCCGACCTCGTCACCCCCCTGCGCGAGCTGAGCGACGACCTCGATCATCTCGACCGATGGGTGGCTGGCGTAGCGGTCGCGTTCCGCGCCGCCGACGGTGGCCGGGTCGGCTCCGGAGCGATGTCCATCGTCGACGATCGGTCGCTGGCCGTGGGTTCGCCGATCGCTCCCCAGAAGCGGGCCCGGGCCGACGCCGACGCGTTGGCCGCCCTCCTGAAAGTCCCGCTGACGATCACCGGCGAGCCCCTGTCGGCCGCCGAGCGGAAGCGCTGGACCAGCGGCGTCGAGGCACTCACCCGCGTCGCGACCCAGATCGGGTCGGGGCCGGTCGACCTCGACTACGCCGCCGCGCTCTACAACGACCTCGCTCCCGAGGGGACACGCGCCGTGCTCGACCTCGTCAACCAGCTCGGCCTCGCCGCCGACCGCGGCGTGATCGACGGCGAGCAGGCGTTCGCCGGCATCGTCGAACCACTCGCCCGGGCGCTCGGCAACGCCGATCGATCCGGTCACCTCGACCGGTCGATCGTCACGACGCTTCTCGACCTGGGCGCGGGCGCCGATACCGAGTCGCCGGCCTACACGTCGCTCGGGCTCCAGGGTCAGCTCGACGCCGACATCGCCCGGGACATGCGCCGGCGCTCACTGGCGATCGTGCTCGCCACAGGCCAGCTCTCGTCGGAAACTGCAGCCGCCGCCGCGTCAGCGGTGCTCACCACGGCGGCCGCCGAACCGGAGAGCCACGACCGGGAGGGGTTCAGCGGCACCTTCGGCCTGGACCATCCCGACTTCGCGCTCAGCGAGATGCTCGCCCTGCGCGGGCTGCTTGGCAACGACCACGCCGTCGAGCTCTACCTTCGCGATCGCACGGATCATCCGATGCGCACCAACCTCGCCGTGCTCGTCGCCCCCTCGCAGGTGCAGCTCGACGGTGCGCGCGGCCGCCACCGGGGTGGGCCGACGATCGCCGCAATGACCGCCGGGTACAACCAGCTGCGCGCCGACGTGCTGGAGCGAGGACTCGTCACCCTGCCGGTGCAGCACGACGAGTTCGCCGACCCGGCGATGGCCGCGCTCGCCGCCGCCACGATCCGGACCGCGAGCGCAGCGACGAAGGCCGGGCGGCTCGACCCGCTGGTGCAGCGCGCCCTCGCCCTGTTCGTCGCTCCGTGGGCCCAGGACATCGCCAGTCTCGCCGCCGGAAGCACGACCCCCGTTCCAGCGAGTCGCATCACCGACGTCACCGGCCACCAGCTCGACGGGTTCCTCAGGGCCGTGTCGAACGACGCCGTCGCCCGACATCTGCTGCTCGCCGAGGGTTCGGCGCTGACCCGCACGCTCCTCACCACCTACGCCGCGGCGATCGTCACCGACAAGGACGACGGCTTCTCCATCGGAAGCTCCCTTCTCGCCGGCTTCTTCACCGCGGTGGTCGACGCCGCCCGTCGGGCGGGTGGCAACCTCGCCGACGAACGAGCGGCCGCCGTGCACCTCCTCGGTGTGGCGATCACGCCGCTGCTCGATCTCGTCGGGTACAGCGTGATCCCGGCGGGCGGTGTCGCGGCCACCGTTGCCCGGGCCGCCGGGCACAGCCAGCTCGGCACGATCGCCCAGTGGATCGCCGACCATCTCGTCGCCAAGGCCGAGGTCGGTTCGATCGTCGAGGCCGGCGCCGAGGTAACCGGCGCGTTCGCCTCCGCTGCCTTCGACGCCCTGTTCGCCAACGACGTGGCCCGCGTCGCCCTCGGCGGACCGGCCTCGATCGCCGGAATGCCGCCGATCGTGCTCGCTGCCGTCCGGAAGGACTTCATGCGAC
>JAYUAM010000142.1:0-5644 GCA_043741295.1 Acidimicrobiia bacterium | reverse complement strand
GCTCAGCTACGTCAGTCGTACCTCCGTGCTGCTCCTGCCGTGGGCCGCGCTCGGGTGGGTGCTCGTGCTCACGATGCGCGCGGTCGAGGAGGGCGGGTGGCGGGCGCCGGCCGCGGCCGGTCTCGTCGTGGCGACCATCGGCGGGGTGAATGCCACCGCGCTCGTGCTCGTCGGGCTCGGCCCACTCTTGTGGATCGTGGACGCGGTCGTCGCCGGTCGCGCTCGGGGGCCGGCTGCGCTGGCGGCCATCGGTCGTCTCGCGGCGTGTTGCCTGGCTACGTCGCTGTGGTGGATCGTGGCCCTCGTCGTCGAGGGACGGTTCGGAGCCGACGTGCTCCGCTACTCCGAGACCGTCCGCGCGGTCTCTGCCACGTCGTCGGCCCCCGAGGTCGTTCGCGGTCTCGGCTACTGGCTCTTCTACGGGTCGGTCGCCGACGGCCGGTGGAACAGTGCGTCGACGGTCTACCTCGCCAACCCTGCGCTCCTGCTCCTCGGCTGCACGCTGGCCGCGGCCGGGCTCGCCGGCCTGGTGCTCACACGGTGGCGGGCCCGACGCTGGCTCGTCGTGCAGCTGTTCGTCGGCGCGGTGGTGGCGATCGGTGCCCACCCGCCGGGCGGCGGGTCGGCGTACGGCCGGCTCCTGTCCGGCGGTCTCACCCGTTCCACACTCGTGCTCGCGCTGCGCAGCTCGACCCGGGCCGTGCCGCTCGTGGTGCTCAGCCTCAGTCTCGGGCTCGCCGCGCTCGTTTCCGCCACCGGCGCCTGGCGGCCCACGTGGGCCCGAGCGACCGCGGCGGTTGCCGTTGCCGCCAGCCTGGTCAACCTGCCGGCGTTGGCGACCGGCGGGTTCGTCGACGGTTTGCTACGCCGACCCGAAGTGCCGGCGTGGTGGCGGCAGGCGGCCGCCGAACTCGATCGACGCGGCGGCGGGCGTGTGCTCGAGCTGCCGGGCCAGGAGTTCGCCGCCTACCGTTGGGGTACCACCACCGACCCGATCCTTCCCGGGCTCACCACGCGGCCGCTGCTCACGCGCGACCTGCTCCCGCTCGGCGCCGACCAGCGCATGAACCTGCTGTACGCGCTCGACCAACGCTTCCAGGACGGCACGATCGAGCCGGCGGCGGTCGCGCCGGTCGCGAGGCTCCTCGGTGCCACCGATGTCGTCGCCCGGCTCGACGCCAACTGGGAGCGCTACGGCACGCCGCCTCCGGCGGCCACCTGGGAGGCGCTTTCGGGCGCGCCGGGGCTCGCCCCGGCGGCCGTGTTCGGGCCGGCGCCCACCCCGTCGACCACGCTGCCCGACCTCGCCCCGGGCCGCGCCACCATCGCCGACGCGCCCGGGTCGGTGGCCGTCCTCGGCGTCACCGCGCCCGCCAGCGGAGGTGTCGCGGCGATCGTGCCTACAGCCGGTGCGACGCTTGTCGTCGGCGACGGCGACGGGGTTGTCGACACCGCCGCGGCAGGGCTCCTCGATGGCTCGGCGCCGCTCACCTACAGCGCCGATCTGCACGATGACGCCAGCCGTCGGGTCGCCGTGGCGAGCGCGGCCCTCGTCGTCGTCACCGACAGCAACCGGGCCCGCGCCCGCCAGTGGCGCGGTACGCAGGACGTGGTCGGCTACACCGAGGATGGCCAGGCGACCGGAGAGCGTCGCGACGAGGCCGACGCCCGTCCATCGCCGTTCGGCGCGTCCCCGCCGACCGGCAGCGAGACGCTCGCCCACCAACGCTCGTTGGGTCAGTACGTCGGCGACCGGGTCGTCGCCTCCGCCTACGGTGAGCCGAACGCCTACCGACCCGAGGACCGGGCGGCGCACGCCGTCGATGGCGACCCCTCCACGGCCTGGCTGGTCGGCGAGCGAGCCGATCCCGTAGGTGCCCACTTACGGGTGACCAGGTTCAACGCGCAGCCGATCGTCGCGCTGCACCTCGCGCAGCGGGCCGGGGCCAATCGATCGATCGCCACGGTCCGGGTCCGCACCGATCGCCAGTCCGTGAACGTCGTGCTCGATGAGTCGTCGAAGACGGCGGCCGGCCAGACGATCCCCCTCGACGGCTCACCGACGTCGACGATCGAGGTGACCATCACGGCGACCGACGTACCGCGTCCGCCGAGCTTCTTCGGCCTGGATGGCGTCGGGATCGTCGAGCTCGGGCTCACCGACGCTGGCACTGCGGCACCGGGTCTGCTCGAGGAAGTGGTCGCCCCACCGACCGACCTCGACGTCGCACTCGCAGCCACGAACGCGGACAACCGGCCCGACCTCGACTACGTCTTGACCCGCCTGCGCACCGACCCGTCGAACCGGTGGCGGTCCGATCCCGAAGCGAGCCTGGCCCGCGACGTGATCATGCCGAGCGCCGGCCGGGCAACCGTCGAGCCCACCGCTCGGCTCGACCGTCGCGCCGGCGACGACGTGCTCGCAAAGTTGTTCGACATCGCCGCCGCGCCGTCGGCGTCCTCGTCGCTCGCCGGCGTCCTCGCCGCCCGACCGTGGAGCGCCACCGACGAGGATCCGCTCACGGCCTGGACGAGTGCGCTCGGCCAGGCCATCGGTGCCTGGTGGGAGCGCCCGCTCCCGCTGGAGACCGCCGTCAACGGCGTGGATCTTCGCGTCGTCGACGACGGGCACCATTCGGTCCCCCGCTCACTACGCGTCCAGGTCGGCGAATCGAGCGTCGACGTAGAGGTGCCCGCAGCCGACGGTGCCGGCGTCACCCACGTCTCGTTGCCGGGCACGCTGCACGGCGACCGCGTGCGCCTCACCGTGCTCGACGCGACGGTGCACACGACGCTCGACCGTCGCTACGGCGAGCAGGTCGATCTACCGGTGGCCCTGGCCCAGGTCGTGCCGACCTCGCCCGGAATCGGTGGACGGGTCGCGGTGTTGCTCCCGGTGTCGACGATGCCGACGGTGATCGACACGAACTGCCGGTCCGACCTGCTGTCGTTCGACGGTTCGCCGGCGGCCGTCCGCGTCCGGGGCACGCTGGTCGACGCCGCCGCTGGTCGACCGCTGGCCGTCGATCGCTGTGGGGCCGGGCCGCTCGCCTGGACGGCCGGACGGCACGATGTTCGCAGCGGGGTCGGCACTCGGACGGGGATCGACATCGACCGTGTCGTGCTCCGCGTGGCTGGTGGCCGAGCGGTGGCCCCACCCTTGCGCACCGGCTTGACCGGGGCCGTCCGGACGGCGACCGTCGACGCGCAGCACGGGCCGACCGCGTACGCCGTCTACCTCGGTGCGGGCGGCGCCCCGGGCTGGCTCGTGCTCGCCGACGCAGTCAATCCCGGGTGGTCGGCCACGATCGACGGGCGCTCGCTCGGCGCGGCCCGGCCCGTGAACGGAGGGGCGGCGGCCTGGCCGATCCCTGCCGGGCCGGCGACGGTCGTACGCGTGCGCTGGCGTCCGCAACGGTGGGAAGACCTTGCCCAGCTCGTCTCGCTCGTCGCGGTCGCCGGCTGCGTGCTCGTCCTGGTGTCGGGCGTTCGACGTCATGGCGCCGACGGAGACAGTTCGGGGAAAGAACGCGTGGCTGAGTGCGGACCGCGCTTCGTCGGCCGCGAGCCGAGCGACGCCCGACCCGGATGGACGTCGACGATGTCGGCCGGCGTCGCCCGCAGCGTGGTGGCCGGTGCCGGACTCGTCGGCGCGGTGGTCGTGCATCCGGTCTACGGCCTGCTCGCTGCGGTCGCCATGGTCGGCGCGCAGCGCTCGGCCACCGCACGGTCAGCCGTGCGCGCCGCCGGGCCGCTGCTCGTGCTCGTCGCCGGGTGGTACGTCGCCGCTCGCCAGGTGGTCTCCCGCCCGGCTCCCGGTTTCGGCTGGCCGCTCGCCCTCGACGCCGCCCACCGCCCCGTGCTCCTCGGCCTGCTGCTCGCTGTCGCGGCCGTCGTCGGCGACATCGGCCACGACGACCGGGCCGGCGACAGCGGCCACGACGACCGGTCCGACGCCAACGACCGCAACGACCGCAACGTCTGAGACGATGTCGAGACGACCCTCACGTCGTCGCCCACCGAACACGGCCTCGAGCGCCGAGGCCGCCGGAAAGGCCACGAGCGCCACCACCGGGAGCCCGAACCGCGTGTCGCCGAAGAAGGGCCAGACCACGATCGTCAGACCGAGGACGGTCATGGCGAGCACCGACCGGCGGGCGTCCGGGCGGCGCCGCCACAGCACCAGTCCGAGCGCGCCCAGTGCGGCGGTGACGAACCAGTAGGCGTCGCCGGCCGTCGCGAGCACACTCTCGATACGGGTGTGGTACGTGGTCAACCACGGGTCGCGCTCGTAGCTCTGCACCGCCCGCAGGCCGTCGTGGCTCGACAGGAACGTCCAGTACGTACGCCAGAACACGAGGCGCGCCTCGTCGACCGGATGGTGCGCGGCCCAGCGAAGGCCGCGAGTGGACAGGACGCGGTCGCGGCGCACCTCGACCGTCTCGTCGGTGATGGCGGGAAAGTCGTCGAAGCACCAGCCGGGAAGCATGAACGCCCCGGAGGCGGTGGGGTTGTTGCCGATGCACAGGTTGTCGCCAGTGTTCGTGGCCAAGGTCGCACGGTGCATCACGACCGCGTTGCGCACGACCCACGGAGCCAGCGCGACAAGGCAGGAGATCGTGACGATCGCCCACGTCCGCGCTGGACGGGCGATGCGACGCCGCCACTGCCAACAGAGCACCAGCGCCAGCCCGGGCAGCAGCACGAGTGCCACCGGGCGCACGAGGCCGGCGAGACCGAGCAGCACGCCGGCGCCGCTCAGACGGACGACCGATGCCGGCTCCGTCAGCGGGCGCCACAGCAGAACGGCGAGGGCGGCGACGAGGAGTCCGAGAAAGACCGTCTCGGTCAGGGCCGGGGCGGAGTTGTAGATGAGGTTCGGTTGGAGGGCCACGATCCACGCCGCGACGGCGCCTGCCCAGCGGCCGATGACCCGTCGACCGACGACGGCGACGAGCCCGATCGTGGCGGTGCCGAACACGAGGTTCACCGCCGCGGCCATCCACGGCTCCGAATCGGGCAGCGGCGTGTGCACGAGGACCCAGCGCACACCACCGAGCAGACCGGGGTAGCCCACCGGGTAGTACGCGGTCGGCCGCCCAGCATCGGTCGTGTAGCCCCGACCGGCGGCGATGTGCTCGGCGTAGCGGAGGTAGTAGGCGGGATCGTGGGAGCCGATGTGGGGGCGTACCGCGACGAGGCACCAGGCGAGCCGAACCCCGAATCCGACGAGCACCGCAGCGACCGCCCAGAACGCTGCCCCCCGCCCGTCAGGTGGTCGGCCAGCCTCGCCGGCCGGCGGGCCCCAGGCCCCCTCTGGCGCCCCGGCGCGGGTGCTCAAGACGGCGTCCACGTCATAGAGTCGCACTCATCGAAGCGGTCCTGCCCTCTAGATCGTCGCGCCCTGGACGGCCGCGCCCCAGGCCGGCGCGCCTCGGCTCGAAGCCCGGCGAACATCGGTTGGGCAGCGTGGCGTCGCATCGGGTTCCGCAGGCTACCCGTCGACCGTCGGCCCCGATCGCCGATGCCCGCGGTCGTCCCCGTCTGGCGGCGTTTGATGGGTTGCGGGGGTTGGCGGTGTTGGCGGTGTTGGTGTTTCACGGGGGGTTGTTGGCTGGCGGGTTTTTGGGGGTGTCGGCGTTCT
>JAYUAM010000141.1:0-5646 GCA_043741295.1 Acidimicrobiia bacterium | reverse complement strand
TGAGCCGTCGCGTGACCCGGTCGTGAGCACACGCCGGCTGATCGTCGCCGCCCTCGCCTGCGGCCTCGCCATCCTGACGGCGGGCGTCGCGTTCTTCGTCCGGCTCGTGGCCAATCGTGCCGACCTGACCGTCGCCACGATCTACACCATCGGGCAGCCGGCGCGCGTCGGCGACGCCGCCGTCACCGTGCGGTCGATTGCGACGGTGGGCGGGCAGCTGCAGGTGATCGTCACCGTCGACCGCGGCGCGGCCAAGGACCCGGCGGGCCCCGCGGCCGACGGCCCATGGTCGCTCGTGCAGGGATCGCTGCGGCCGAAGGTCGCGCCCGCCGGGCTCGCCACGGCCTCGGCGACCGGGGCCGTCGCCTGCTCCCGCATCACCCTCGATCCCGACCGAATCGTCACCTGCACGCTCGCCTTCACACCGGCCTCGGGCCCGGCCTTCGTCGCCTTCGAATGGCAGGACGGCCGCGCCCGTTGGCGTCTCTGATCGCCGGACCGGCGCGCCGGCGGGCGGTCGCAACCCCGTGCTCGCGGCACGCGACACAGGTCGTGCGCAGGGGCGACGGCCCGCTAGCGTTCTCTACGGCCCGTGGGCCGCACATCGAGTTCAGCCCGAGATCAGCCCGTCGACCTCGCATGGGTCGCACGCAACGCCTGTCATCCACCCGGAGGTGGTTTCTACGACCGCAGCATCGGAAACTGCCCAGTTCGATCTCGTCGTCATCGGAGGCGGGCCCGGCGGGTATGCCGCCGCGCTGTACGCGGCGTCGGCCGGCATGTCGGTGGCTCTCGTCGAGCGCGACACCGTCGGTGGCACGTGCCTCAACCGGGGCTGCATCCCGGCCAAGGAGTTCCTCGAGACGGCTGCGGTGTACCGCCACGTCGGCCATGCGTCGGAGTTCGGCATCAACGCCGGCACGCCCACGATCGACTTCGCCGTCAGCCAGGCCCGCAAGCAGCGCGTGGTCGACACGTTGGTGAAGGGGCTCTCCGGCCTCATCAAGTCGCGCAAGATCGCCTACTACCAGGGCACCGGTTCGCTGTTCGCCGACCGCACGGTGGCCGTCACCAGCGCCGGCGGCAACCACGTCACGCTGCAGGGCCGCCACGTGGTGCTCGCCGCCGGTTCCGTGCCGCGCACGATCCCCGGCTTCGACCCCGCCGGCCCGGTGATGACCTCGGACGAGGTCCTCATGCTCGACAAGGTGCCGCCGCGCGTGGTCGTGATCGGCGGCGGGGCGATCGGCTGTGAGTTCGCCTCCACGTTCGCCGACCTCGGCGCCAAGGTCACGATCCTGGAGGGTCTGCCCAAGATCCTGCCCGGGTGTGACACCGACTGCGCCAACGTCGTCGTGCGCTCGTTCAAGAAGAAGGGCATCGACATCCGCACGGGCGTCGTCGTCAAGGGCCACACGCCCGACGGCAACGGTGCGACCACGGTGCAGTTCGGCGACAACGACTCGATCGAGGTCGACGCTGTCATCGTGTCCGTCGGTCGGCGCCCGTACCCCGACCAGCTCGGCCTCGCCGGCACCGGCGTGAAGACGAGCGAGCTCGGCTTCGTCGAGGTCGACGCCTGGTGCCGCACCGGTGAACCCGGTGTGTACGCGCTCGGCGATCTGGTCAACACGCCGCAGCTCGCCCACGTCGCCTACGCCGAGGCCATCGTCGCGGTGAAGGACATGCTCGGCGAGAGCCCCATGCCGGTGCAGTACGACAAGGTGCCGTGGGCGATCTACTGCGACCCCGAGGTTGCCTTCGCCGGACACTCCGAGGAGTCGGCGCAGGCCGCTGGCATCGACATGGTCGTGGCCAAGCACCAGTTCCGCGGCAACGGCCGCGCGCTCATCCTCGGCACTCCCGACGGGCTGGTGAAGGTGATCGCCAGGAAGAACGCCGACGGTTCCGCCGGCACGGTGATCGGCGTCCACATGGTGGGCCCGTGGGTCACCGAACAGCTCTCGGGCGGGTACCTCGCCGTGAACTGGGAGGCGAGCGTGAACGAGCTCAGCGAACTGATCATGCCGCACCCCTCGTTGACCGAACTCTTCGGCGAGACCGTGCTCTCGCTCACCGGAAGGAGCCTGAACACCTGATGGCCGACGTGCTGATGCCCCAACTCGGTGAGACCGTCACGGAAGGAACGATCACGAAGTGGTTCAAGAAGGTCGGTGATTCGGTGAAGGCCGACGAGCCGCTGTTCGAGGTGTCCACCGACAAGGTCGACACCGAGGTGCCCTCGCCCGTCGCCGGTGTCGTCCAGGAGATCCGCGCCAACGAGGGCGACGTCGTCGTCGTCGGTGCGGTCATCGCCGTCGTCGGTGACGCGGTCGCCGGTGCGCCCGCGGCGCCCGCTGCGGCCGCCCCCGTCGCGGCGGCTGCGTCCCCCGCCCCTGCTGCCGCGCCGGCCCCTGCTGCGGCCGCTGCGCCACCGGCAGCCGTACCCGCTGCCTCGCCTGCCTCGCCTGCCTCGCCTGCTCCTGTGCCGCCGCCCCCGGCTCCCTCCGCCCCGGTGACGCCGCCGCCCCCGCCGGCCCCGGCTGCCGCGGCTGCACCGGCCGCCGCCGCACCGGTTGCGGCCGCCGCCGCACCGTCGGGCGTGGACGACAACCGCCTGCTCTCGCCCGTGGTCCGCAGGCTCGTCGCCGAGTACGGCGTCGACTCCTCGAAGGTCACCGGCAGCGGTCCGGGCGGACGCATCACCCGTGAGGACATCCAGGCCTACGTCGACGGCGGTGGTGGCGCCCCGCCGGCGCCCGTCAAGGCGCCCGCCGCATCGAGCCCGACCCCCGAGCCGGTGGCCGCCGCTCCCGCCGCTGCCGCTCCCGCCGCTCCTTCCGTTCCGGCCGTCGCCGCGCCGCGGGCCCGGGCCGGCGACCGTGACGAGGTCGTCATCCTGTCGAAGATCCGCAAGCTCACCGGCGACCACATGGTGATGTCGAAGTCGGTGACCCCGCACGCCTTCAGCGTGGTCGAGGTCGACTACGCCAACGTCGACCGCGTGCGCAACAAGGTGAAGAACGAGTGGAAGGCGGCCGAGGGCTTCAGCCTCACCTACCTGCCGTTCATCAGCCGCGCCGTCGTCGATGCGCTCGCCGAGTTCCCGTTGATGAACGCGTCGATGGGCAACGGCGAACTCATCGTGCACCGCTACGTCGACCTCGGCATCGCCGTCGATCTCGACTACCAGGGCCTCATCGTGCCGGTCGTCCGCAACGCCGACGCCAAGCGCCTGCGGGCGATCGCCCGTGAGACGTACGACCTTGCGCAGCGGGCCCGCAGCCGCAAGCTCAGCCCGGACGAGATCTCGGGCGGCACCTTCACGTTGTCGAACAACGGCTCGGCCGGCTCGGTGCTCACCTCGGCGATCATCAACCAGCCGCAGGTGGCGATCATCTCGACCGACGCCATCAAGCGCCGGCCGGTCGTCGTCGACCTCCCGGGCAGCGGCGAGTCGATCGCGATCCACTCGGTTGGCAACCTCGCCATGAGCTGGGACCACCGCGCCTTCGACGGCGTCTACTCCGCCAACTTCCTCGTCAAGATCAAGGACATCATCGAGACGCGCGAGTGGGAGGCCGAGCTCTGACCGACGCGCCGGTGCACGAGTCGGCCCGTACGACGGGCCCGTCGCCCGTCGGGACGCCTCGTCCCCTGCGCGTCCGCTGGCTCGGCCGCGTGCCGTACCGCGAAGCGCTCGCCGTGCAGACGGCGCTGTTCTCGCGCGGCCACGACGACCACCTGCTGCTGCTCGAGCATCCGCACGTGTTCACGCACGGCGCGTCGGCCGACCTCGCCACCAACGTGCTCGTCGACCCGGCCGACGTCGGTGCCGAACTGGTGGCGGTGAACCGCGGCGGCGACGTCACCTACCACGGCCCCGGTCAGCTCGTCGGCTACCCGATCGTCACGCTCGCCCCGAAGCACGGGCGTTCGGCGACGTCGGGGCTGGCCGACACGAAGGCCTACGTCTGCTCCGTCGAGCAGCTCGTGATCGACGTGCTCGCCGATCTCGGCCTGGCGAACGCCGGCCGGCTCGACGGCTACCCGGGCGTGTGGATCGACCCTGCGGGCGAGGACCCGCGCAAGATCTGCGCCATCGGTGTACGCCTCTCGCGCAGCCGCACGATGCACGGGTTCGCCCTCAACGTGTCCACCGATCTGCGCTACCTGCGCGAGTACATCGTGCCCTGCGGCATCGCCGACAAGGCCGTCACCAACCTGGTCGAGGAAGGCGTCGACGCGACGATGGAGCAGGTCGTCGAGCTCGTCGCCCGCCACGCCGCCCGCCGCTGGGGCGACGGCACGCTCAACCGCGCCGACGTCGCATGGAAGCACGCCCCGCAGGACCTGTCTCCGTTCAGCCGGGGCGCCGGTCCGGGCGCGCCGGCGCGCGGCGCGGATGCCGGCCCGGGTTCGCCGGTTCGCGGCGTCGCTGCCGGCCCGCCGGCGCGTGACCCCGCCGCCGGCTCGGGTTCGCCCGATCGCAAGTCCCTCCGCCTTGCGGACGCCGGGGTCACCACCGGCCTCACGATCGCCACCCGCAAGCCCGAGTGGCTGCGACCCCGTCTGCATCACGGCCCCGAGGTGCTCGCCCTGAAGCACACGGTGCGCGACCTCGGACTGGTGACGGTGTGCGAGGAGGCCGGCTGCCCGAACCTGTCGGAGTGCTGGAAGGACGGCACGGCCACGTTCATGATCCTCGGCGAGCGCTGCACCCGCGCCTGCGGGTTCTGCCTCGTCGACACCCGCAAGCCGCTCGCCCCCGACATCGACGAGGCCGACAAGGTGGCCGAGGCCGTCGTGCGCATGGGTCTCGCCCACGCCGTGGTCACGATGGTGGCGCGCGACGACCTCGCCGACGGGGGCGCCGCGCAGGTCGCCGAGGTGATCGAGGCGATCCGCCGCCGCAGTCCAGGGACGCGTGCCGAGGTGCTCGTCTCCGACCTGAAGGGCAACCTCGCCGATCTCGACGTGGTGCTCGCCGCCCGGCCCGCCGTGCTCAACCACAACCTCGAAACCGTTGCCCGGCTCCAGCGGGCGGTGCGTCCGTCGGCCGGCTACGCCCGCAGCCTCGCCGTTCTCGCCCACGCCGCGAACTCTGGCGCGGCCACGAAGTCGGGGATGATGGTCGGCATCGGCGAGACCGACGACGAAGTGTTCGGCGCGCTGGCCGACCTCGCCGGCGTCGGCGTCGGCATCGTCACGATCGGCCAGTACCTGCGCCCGACGGCGAACCACCTGCCGGTGCACCGCTGGGTCGAGCCGGCCACCTTCGCCCGTTACAAGGCTGTCGGCGAGGCGATGGGCATCGCCCATGTGGAGGCCAGCCCGCTCACGCGGTCCAGCTACCACGCCCGCCGCGCCGCCGACGTCGTACTCGGCTGAGCCGCTCGCCGGTCGGGCCCTCCGGGGCCGCCGGCGGCCCGGCTCGGCATGCCCGGGCCGGCAGCTTCGGCGTTGCGCCGCCCGTCAGCGTGCACGGGTGACGCCGAAATCTGGGTGGTCGGCCGTCGAGCGGCGATGATGCGGGGGTGACGCGCTGGAACCCCTCGATGACGTCGGACGAGTACGACGACCGCTGGCGTCGCATGGCGGACTCCGGCGAGAACCCGCACGGCGAAGCCGACTTCATCGCCGGGT
>JAYUAM010000140.1:0-2356 GCA_043741295.1 Acidimicrobiia bacterium | reverse complement strand
CGTGGCCACCGGGCCGCGGCCCTGGTCCAGGTTCGACTCGAGCACGAACGCACGCGCCGGAACATCGGGGTTCGCGCCGAGCGGTGGGTCGTAGAAGTCCGAGACCAACAAGATCGACTCGAGCAACTCCTCGACGCCGATCCCGGCAGTTGCCGCGACCTCGTTGACGACCGTGTCGCCACCCCAGTCTTCGGGGATCAGCGCTTGTTCGACGAGCTGCTGCTTCACGCGGTTCACGTCGGCGTTGTCGCGGTCGATCTTGGTGATCGCCACCACGATCGGCACATCAGCATTGCGCGCGTGATTGATGGCCTCAATGGTCTGAGGCATCACACCGTCGTCCGCCGCAACCACGAGCACCGCGACGTCGGTTGCGTCGGCGCCGCGCTTGCGCATCGCGGTGAACGCTTCGTGACCAGGCGTATCGATGAACGTGATCAAACGGTCGTTCTTCACTGCTTGATACGCGCCGATGTGCTGGGTGATACCGCCGGCCTCGCCCTTGACGACGTTGGTCGAGCGGATGGTGTCCAGCAGGGTCGTCTTGCCGTGGTCGACGTGACCCATGACGGTGATGACCGGCGGGCGCGGCTGCTGCAGCTCCGGGTCCTCGTCGTCGGAGTCGTCGAACAGCGCCTGCAGCTCCATCTCCTGCTGCATACCCGGATCGACCAGGAGCAGCTCGGCGCCGATCTCCAGCGCGAACAGCTCCATCTGCTCGTCGGCCAACGCCTGCGTGGCCGTGACCATCTCGCCCTGCTGAAGCAGGAAGCGCACCACATCGACCGTGCTGCGGTTGAGCCGCGGTGCGAACTCCTGCGCCGACGAGCCACGCTCAACGACGATGGTGCCCTCGGGTACCGGACGATCGCTCGCCATGTACGCCGACATCAGTGTGGGCGTCAGCTCCTCGCGGTTGCGGCGACGACGACCACCCTTCTTGCGCGGTTGGCGACGTTGCGAGTTCGGGCGGCCGCCGGGGCCACCGCCACCGGGCCGACCGGCGCCGGGGGCGCCGGTGCCGGGTGCTCCACCGGGGCCACCACCGGGACGCGGACCGCCGAAGCCACCACCGGGTCCACCACCGGGTCGCGGGCTACCGAAGCCGCCGGGGCGGGCACCGGGTCCACCCGGGCGCGCACCGAAGCTGCCGGGACCTCCCGGACGGGCGCCGGGCGGGCCGCCCGGTCGACCACCGGGACCACCGACGCGGGCGCCGAAGCCACCCGGGCCAGCCGGGCGCGCGGCCGCTCCCCGACCGGGGGGCGGCGGGATCGGGCGACCGGTGGCCGACATCGGACGACCGGGGGGCGGCGGGATCGGGCGACCCGTCGTCGACATCGGACGACCGGGAGGCGGCCCGGCCGGACGACCCGGACCACCGGCGCCACCCGGGCCGGCCGGACGGGGTCCGGACGGCGGACGACCGGCGGGCGGAGCCGACGGACGGGGCGCGTGGCGCGTCGCGTCGAGGGCGGCGGACGACGACGCCGCATCGATCGGACGGGACGGGGCCGCCTCGGTCGTGCGGCTCGAGGAGATGACGCGATGCTCGGGCTCGGCCCGGGCCACCGGCGTGTCGACCGCGGGCGACGCCGCCGCTGCCGGAGCGACGGGCGTGGGTGCGGTCGGAGCGGGCGCCGGTGTCGACACGACCGGTGTCGACACGACCGGTGTCGACACGACCGGCGTCGACACGACCGGTGTCGACACGACCGGCGTCGCCGGAACGGCGGGAGGTACCGGAGCGGCGGGCGGAGCGGCAGCGGGGGCCGGCGCGGCGGCTACCGCGACCGCGGGAACCTGCACGGCGGGCTCGGACACGACGGAGCGCACCGGCGCTTCGGACACCGGGCCGGCGGGAACCTCGGCCAGGCGCGGCGCGTCGGCCACGGCGATCGAGCCGCCGCCGTCGCCCTGCTCGACAGAGCTACCGGCGGCCTTCTTGGCCGCGGCCTTCTTCGCCGGCTTGGCCGGCTCCTCGGGCTGCGCGTCGCGCTTCAGGCCCTCGCGGTCCGCCTTGCGCCGGACGCGGTCACCCTGGGCCTCTTCGATGCTGGACGACTGGGTCTTCACCCCGATGCCGAGGGAGACGCACAGATCGAGTGCCTCTTTGTTGGTGAGGCCGAGCTCTCGTGCGAGCTCGTGGACCCGAATCTTTCCTGCCACGTGCGCGAATCAACCTTTCCGAATGGTGTCACCGGGGCTACCGGCGGCGTTCAAGTCTGCCACGTCGTGGCCGATCTGGCCGAATGCCCGCGTCAGCACCTCGACGGAGGCGACATCGATCGGCGCTCGGAATGCTCGAGGGAGCGCGCGTCGGCGCACTGCCTCGTGCCAGCACGGTAGCGGGTCC
>JAYUAM010000139.1:0-5647 GCA_043741295.1 Acidimicrobiia bacterium | reverse complement strand
GCGCGTGTCGGCACCGGGGCCGGGCTCGGCCTGGCGATCGTAGCGAGCATCGCCCGCGAGCACGGCGGCACGGTCCACGCCGCCAAGGCGCCCGACGGCGGCGCCGTCTTCACGATCAGAATCTCGGGCGGTCTCACAGGCTGAAGCCGTCCCGCAGGCTGGGTGCGGCGGCGGCGCGCCCAAGGTGCTCGGCGATCCCGAGCATGTCCTCGGTGGAGCGCAGCAGCGCGTAGTGGTCGAGCTGCGTGCTGACCGCGGATCCGGCCGGCACGGTCGGCGCGATGGCGACGAACGGCATCGGCGTCTCCTCATCCCACACGAGGAACACGACCGTGCGTCCGGCGTGGTACGCGGCACTGTCGAGGATCGTCGGGACGAACGCGGCGAGCCACTCGTCGCCTCTCGCGACGCTGCAGTCGTGGGTGTCGTTGCACAGGTCGGGGGTGACGAAGCTGAACGCCGGAAGCGTGTCGGTGGCCAACGCGTCGTGGAACGCTCCGGTGTCGGTCGTGCCGAGAGCCACGTTGTCGCGCTCGCAGGCAGCGCGGTCGTCGGCCCCCTGGTAGTACGCGGCCGGGTTGTGCTTCACCGCGTAGGTGGCGTGGTTGGTGAGGGCGCAGGCGGACGGCATTGCGTCCTGATAGCTGACGGCGCGCCGACCCGACGCCCGCACCTGGCGGAAGAGGTTGTCGACCGTCAGGCGGTGGCTCGTCGGCGGAGCGTCGTCGTCGATGCGCTGGGTGCCGCCGGAGGTGGCGGCGATGTAGTTCGGTAGCGAAGGGCTGCCGACCTCGCGGTAGTCGGTCGCCTGGCCGCACGTCGACGCCAGCGCCGTCTCGTACGGTGCGCCGTCGGTGCCGATGACCTGGTCGGCGCGGTGGTTCTCCATCCAGATCCACACGACGTGGTCGTAGGTCGCCGGTGCCGCGCCGCCATGCCCGCAGGGCGACGCGCTCGACGGAACCGGGCCAGGTGGCGCGGCGATCGAGGAGCCGGCGGTCGACGCAACAATGGTCGACGCAGCGGTCGACGCGCTGGTCGACGCGCTGGAGGGCGCCGGAGCGGCCGATGACGCGACGCCCGAGCGTCGAGCGCTGCTCGCGCAGCCACCGGCGAGCGTCGTCAGGGCGATGGCGATGGCCATCGTCCGGACGGTCGGCCGGCCGGTCCCGGACGCCAGCGCTCTCCCGGCCGATTCGCCGAGGTCAGACGCCGGACTTCTCCAGGATGTGCACGCCGCAGGCCGAGCCGAGACCGATGACGTGGGCGAGGCCAACCTTCGCCCCCTCGATCTGGCGGTCGCCGGCCTCGCCGCGCAGGTGATGGCAGACCTCCCAGATGTTGGCGATGCCCGTCGCCGAGATCGGGTGACCCTTCGACTGCAGGCCGCCCGACACGTTCACCGGCGTCGACCCGTCACGCCACGGCGCGCCCGACTGGAAGAAGTCGACGGCGCCACCTTCGGGGCAGAGCATGAGGTTGTCGTAGTGGACGAGTTCGGCGGTGGCGAAGCAGTCGTGCAGCTCGACGAGATCGAGATCGGCCGGCGCAACACCAGCCTGCTCGTACGCCTGGGTGGCGGCGTTGCGGGTGAGCGTGTTGACATCGGGCAGCACCTGGCAGGCCTCCTGCCACGGGTCGCTCGTGAGGATCGACGCCGACACCTTCACCGCCCGGCGCTGCTGTTCGAGCGAGAGCGTGCGCAGCTTCGCCCCGCTGACGACGACGGCCGCGGCGCCACCATCGCAGTTCGCCGAGCACATCGGGCGGGTGTTCGGGTAGGCGATCATCACGTCGCCCATGATCTGCTCGAGCGTCATCTTCTTGCTGTAGGCGGCGAGCGGGTTGAGCGTCGAGTGCGAGTGGTTCTTCTCGCTGATACGGGCGAACAGCTCGAACGTGGCACCGCCGTACTTGTGCCCGTACTCCATGCCCACCTGGGCGAAGGTGCCCGGCATCGCGTTCGTGCCGATGCGTCCGTCGACTGGCGCGACGGCACCGAAGCGGCCCGACGGCTTCCACTCCTTTCCGTCCTTCTTCGGCGTGCCGCCGCCGCCGAGAAGGCCGGCGCCGGCGAGCTTCTCGACGCCGACCGCCAGTCCGAAGTCGGCCTCACCGGCCTTGATCGCCATGATCGCCGTGCGCAGCGCGGTGGCGCCCGTGGCACAGGCGTTCGACACGTTGAAGACGGGGATGCCGGTCTGGCCGATCTGCTTCTGCAGCTGCTGCCCGAACCCGCCGCCGCCCATGAGGTTGCCCGCGGCGAGCACCTGCATGTCGCGTATCGACACGCCCGCGTCGGCGAGCGCGGCCATCGCCGCCTCGGCGCCGAGGTCGACCACGTCCTTGTCGGGGTGCTTACCGAACTTCGTCATGTGGATGCCGAGGATCCAGATGTCGTCGGTGGCCATGGTGCGTTCTCCGTTCGGGTTGCCGGTCGAAGCCGGTGATCGTGCTGATTCGTCGTCGGCGTCAGGAGCCGACGGGTTCGTAGCCATAGCCGATCGCCTCGACACCGGCGTCGTCGGTGCCAAGCGAGTACGTGGCAAGGCGCACCTTCATCCCCAGGGTGATGTGCTCGGGGTCGGCTGGAGTGTTGACGATGTTGCCGCGCACGCTCGTGCCGCCGCAGTCGACGACGGCGGCGGTGAACGGGACGTCCACCCCGGGGGCGGCGAACGTGACGATGGTGAAGGAGCGCACCTCGCCGTCATTGGCGACCTCGACCTTGCGGAAGTCGGTCCCGAAGCAGCCGGCGCAGGCGTTGCGCCGATCGAAGTACCGCGCCCCGCAGCTCGTGCACTCGTTGGCGACCAGGTGCGGCCGGTCACCCAACATGAGGTAGTCGACCAATGCGATCTGTTCGCTCATCACAGCCTCCGCGCTCGCCTTCGGGCGACTGCCTAGCACCGCACGTCGACGGCGCACCATTCGCGGCATCCGCCGCGATCGGCGGTGCTACGACCTATGTCCGATGGTGCCCCGAAGCCGCGGACGCGATGCTCGTGTCATACGACCGAGATCGGGTGTGTGTCGCACACGACGTTTCGTCGGGGGAACCGCTTTCCCTTCGGTGACGCGCACGGTGCGAGTTCTCACTTTGCCTGGTCTTCTGCACTGCGGTCGGCCGCCCGCTCCGACCGCAGTGCAGACCTGGTCGTCGTGTCGGCTCGGCTGCCGCGTCCGACGCCGGTCCTGAGTCCGTCGGCCCGTCCGTCGGTCAGTCGCGTGACTTGAGTCGGGCGTACAGGCTCACGAGCACGCCGAGCACGACGATCCACACGACGGCACGGATCACCCAACGCAGCGTGCCGATGACCGCGCCAAGCAGCCAGTAGGCGACGAGGGCGACGACGATCCAGCCGACGACGCTGGCGAGCACCGAGCGGGAGCGGTCGCTAGCTTGTGGCACGGGCGCAGTCTACGGCTGTCGCTCCGTGCGGCCTGCCGCGCCGAGACCCACTCGATGTTCTTGCGGGTCGCGGGACAGTTCCTTGCCATTGTCGAAACGCCGTAACAGACGTTGTGAACGCAATGACGTACCTCGCAACGAAGCGCCGATCGGCGCCCGACAGCAGGGGAGCTACCCACGATGCACAGACCCACCAAGCACTTACTCGGCGTCGCCATTGCCACGATGGTCGTGGCGGCTGCCGCTCCGGCGGCATCGGCGAGCGGTTCGGGCACGGAGATCTTCCTGCCCGGCGCCGTGTTGAACGCCGATCACACGGTCACGCTCCCGTTGCACCGTGGGCGATCCGGCAACCGGACGGTGTGGTACGTCACGACCGAGGCGTCGGACTCGAACCACGCATCGGCGTGGGGCACCTCCGTCGCCCAGAAGCTCGCCAACGCCAAGGGCACCGCTGCGGTGCAGAAGGTCACGATCGATGCCGACGGCACGGTGGTCTTCCCGGCGACCGTCGACTTCTCGCCGACGCATGTGATCGTCCCCGGGCCCACCGGGTTCCCGCCGGCCGCGGCGGCACCCGGAGCGGTGGCCGAAGCTGGCTACACGCCGCTCATCCAGCTGCCCGATGGTGCCGTCATCAACGCACCGCACATCGCCAACGATTCCGGCGCGGCTGATAAGGCTGCGTCGCTCGACACGGTCCACGGCAAGGTGCGCTACGTGCTCACCGATGGGTTCAGCCGGGGCAAGAAGGTCGTGTACATATCGACCGAGTCCACGGATCCAGGCGCAGCGGCGATCGAGGACGTCACGTTCGCGCCCGCCCTGAACGCTGCACCGTTCGCCGGTGGTGACGGGACCGACTCCGCCCGCGCCAGCCTGGCCGCGATCACGAACGGCGCAACCGGCGCGAACAACCCGCAGCGCCAGGGTCTCAACTCGGCGCTCCTCGGCCAGGGCGACCCGTTGAACGTGCTCGCCTGGAAGCCGAACCAGGGCCGCTACAGCCCGCTGTGGGACGTGCACCTGACGAACTTCGCCCCCGGCGTGACCCCCACCCGCCAGTTCGAGTTCTCGGCGATCGAGGACCTCGCCGCGGCCGGAAAGGTCACGGCATTTCCGAGTGGAAAGTGGGGCCCGACCGGTTTCGTCGTGAACTGCCCGATCATCGCCCAGGTGTAGGGGGGCGGCGCGTCCTCGGGTCCGGCGTCGCTTCGTGTGACGCCGGACCTGGCGCGTCCGGTGGGCCGCCACGGGGAACGGATGGCGTGTTCCCTCGCGCGAGTCGGCGGTACGGTGGGCGCAGGACAAGGGGGACCTGACGATGACGGACACCGTGCCGGTGCGCAGCGAGGGAGTGCCGTCGAGCCGATCGGGCATGCTCGATCTCTCGGCCAAGTACCGGGCCGGTGATGGCGAGTTCTTCTTCACCGGTGTGCAGGCGCTCGTGCGCGTGCCGTTCGACCAGCTGCGGGCCGATGCCCGCGCCGGGTTGCGCACCGCGGCCTTCGTGTCCGGCTACCAGGGCTCGCCACTCGGTGGGTTCGACCGCGAGCTCGCTTCGATGAAGGCGATGGCCGACTCGCAGCACGTCGTGCACGTGCCCGGCATCAACGAGGAGCTGGCGGCGACGAGCGTGATGGGCAGCCAGCTCTCCTCCACGTTCCGCGATGCCACCTACGACGGCGTCGTCGGCATCTGGTACGGCAAGGCGCCGGGACTCGATCGGGCCGGCGACGCCATTCGCCACGCCAACTTCGCCGGCACGGCGCGCCACGGCGGCGTGCTCGCGCTCGCCGGCGACGACCCGGCGTGCAAGTCATCCACGTTGCCGTCGGGCTCCGACCACACACTCGCCGACCTCCACCTGCCGACGATCACGCCGGGCACCGTGCAGGAGGTGCTCGACTTCGGTCTCCACGGCATCGCCCTCAGCCGCATCGCCGGGCTGTGGACGGGGTTCCGCATCGTCACCGCGGTGGCTGACGGCACGGCGACCGCGGTCATCGATGCGGACCGCATCGTCCCGGTGCTCCCGACGATCGAGTTCGGCGGAAAGCCCTACGTGCCGGCGATGACCGCGAAGTTCGTCGGTCCTTCGAACGCGATCGAGCGGGAGATCTACGAGGCCCGCCTTCCGCTCGCAAGCCTGTACGCGGCGGCCAACGCGGCGATAAACGTCGTCACCGTCGACCCGGCCGACGCCTGGATCGGCATCGTCGCCGCCGGCCGCAC
>JAYUAM010000138.1:0-2362 GCA_043741295.1 Acidimicrobiia bacterium | reverse complement strand
CGCATCGGCGAGATCCGCCGCGATCCGCCCGGTCTCGTCGTGCTCGTCACCCCGTTCGGCGGCACCCGCATCGTCGACATGCTCGTCGGCAACCCCCTCCCCCGCATCTGCTGACGGTCGCCCGGCCGGCTCAGCATGGCGATCAGTGCGGGTTCGGCTGCGGGTTAGCGTCAGCCGGGCGGATCTTCGGACTGGGGGGCGGTGGGCAGGGCCTGGGCGTCGGCGCAGGCGGTCGGGTGGGCGGCCGACCAGGCGGCGATCTCGGTGGCCGGGCCGAGGTTGCCGCCGGCGCGCCACGAGTCGAGGTAGTCGCCCGGCCAGATCACGCCGCGGCGGACCTGCCACTCGACACCGGAACAGGGCGGCGACAGGCCGAAGTGCACGTGACACGCCCCGGCATCACCGGTGCGGCCGAGCACCGCCACCGGCTGACCGGCCGTGACCCGTAGCCCGACGGCCACACCGTCGACGAACGATTCCAGGTGCGAGCCGTAGTAGCGGACGCCGTCGTCGCCGAGGATCGCGATCGACCGTCCACCGAGCGTCGCCGGATTCCCCACCGACGGAACGTAGGAGTCCGTGCGGCGGACGTGGACCACGACGCCGTCGACCGGCGAGAGCACCGGCGCGCCGCAGTCGGCGAAGATGTCGGTGGCCGGGTAGTCGTGGTGGTCGTGCACGTAGCTCGGGCGAGGGGTCACGGTGAGCGCCACCGGGAAGGCGTGATGCACGTCGGCCGGGCGAGTGTCGAGCAGTCGCGCGGGAGCCAGCGGGTGGATGCCGGACGACGCAGTGAGCGACCCGAGCAGGTCGACCACGACGTCGACCTTCCCGGCATGGTTGTAAACGCTGACCGAGCGGCCGGTGCCGAGGCCGACGATGACCGTGTTGGCCTGCGCCGGACCCACCGACGGGTTGAGCGACGAGGTGGCCGGGCGCTCGCCGCCGGTCGGCCAGGTGACCAGGTAGGTGTCGCCGCTCGCGCCGGTGGCCGTCACGTTCACGATCGCCGCCGTCGCATCAGCGGACGCGGGGACGGGGACGGGCGGCAGCGTCGTCGGGCTGGACGGCGGCACGGTGGTCGGCCCCACGGTCGTCGTCGGCAGCGCCACCGTCGTCGTCGTCGGCGCCACGCTCGTGGTCGTCGGCGCACCGGTCGACGTGATGGTCGTCGGCCCGGGGGCCGGACCCGACGTGAGCGCCTCGACGACGGCGACGGCGACCGCGGCGTCGGCGGTCAACGGACCGGCCGGGCGCGTGCGCGAATCGAACAAGCGCGTCGGCGCGGAGCCGACGTAGCCGCCGTCGGGGCCTAGCCAGCCGAGCACGTCGAGCACGAGATGCACCGAGCCGGCGTTGTTGAACAGCGAGATCGAACCGTCGGCGCCGAGCGCCACGACGACGAGGTTCGCCACCGTGCGCCCGGGCGCCGGGTTGAGGTTCGAGGCGAACGGCCGCGCCGTGCCCGCCGGCCACGCCGTCACGTACGACGCCGCGGTGGCGTCGGTCGCCGTCAGGTTCGCGACCACGGCGCGGGCATCGGCCGGCACGCCGGCGTGCCCGGCGACGGCCACCGGCACCGTCGCACCGGCGGCCACGATCACCGTGGTCCGGCTGTCGAAGAGACGGATGGGCGTCTGGGTGTGCATGCCGGCACCGGTAGCGAGCCAGCCGAGCACGTCGACCACCACGTGCACTGCACCCGAGCGGTTGAAGATCGACACCCGCCCCTCGGCGCTCACGCGGGCGACGACGGTGTTCGCCACCGTGCGGCCGGGGCCCGGGTTCAAGGCCGACGCCAGCGGTCGCGCCTCACCCGTGGGCCAGACCGTGAGGAAGGTCTCGGCGGTGGCGTCGACCGCGGTCACCGTGACCACCACGGCCTCGACCCCCTGCGCCGGTACGCCGCCGACGCCCGTGACCTGGAGGTCGAGCGACGCACCGGCGAGCAGCGGCGCCTTCGGCGACGGCGTGTCAGTCGCCGTCGCGGCGAGCGCGCCGGCCAACCGACCAGCCGGCGCCGGGGCGGGCGCGGCGGCCGAAGCCGCCGGAGCGGCATCGTCGGAGGCGAGATGGATGGCGAGGGGAACCGACACGGCCGCGGTCACCGCGACGAGGGCCACAGCACGCGCTCCGTGTCGCCAGAGGGCGGGAGCCACGCCGATCACCGTATCGCCGCGAGCGCGCAACCCGTCAGCACCACGTTGCGCACGACCGACCACCAGCTGATCGGGCGCCGACTGAACCCACCGAAGCAGGCGCACACCGGACGGGAACCGTTACGCAGGCGTCGCACCAGCAGCGCGGTGAACCCGGCGTACAACACGGCTGCGGCCGCGCCCACGACGGGGCGCGCCATGCC
>JAYUAM010000137.1:0-13064 GCA_043741295.1 Acidimicrobiia bacterium | reverse complement strand
GTGAAGCGTTCGATGATCGAGTGGTGGGGCCCGGTCTTCTACGACGCCTACGGGGCCACCGAGGTCGGTACCACGTGCTCGATCGACAGCCGCGACTGGCTCGCCCACCCTGGCTCGGTCGGGCGGGCGATCCCACCGTTCACCGCGGTCGTGCTCGACGATGACGACAACGAGCTACCGGCCGGCACCGAGGGCCGCCTCTTCTTCATCGACGCCACCGGGCGCGGCATCGTCTACCCGAACGAGCCGGACAAGACGGCGGTGGCCAACATCGCGCCCGGCCTGTTCACCCTCGGCGAGATCGGCTACGTCGATGCCGACGGGTTCGTGTTCATCACCGACCGCTTCAGCGACATGGTGGTGTCGGGCGGCGTGAACCTGTACCCGGCCGAGGCCGAGCAGGTGCTCATCGCCCACCCCGGCGTGGCCGACGTCGCGTGCATCGGCGTGCCGCACGGCGAGATGGGCGAGGAGATGAAGGCCTTGGTCATCGCCGCCGACCCGGCCACCGCTCCCGCGCCGGCCGAACTGCTGGCGTGGTGCCGCGAACGGCTCAGCCACTACAAGTGCCCGCGCACCCTGGAGTACGTCGACGACCTCGGCCGCAACACGATGGGCAAGATCAACAAGCGCACCCTGCGGGCCCCGTACTGGGAGCCCGTTACTGGACGATGACTCCTGTTTGTCCGACTACGCTCGCTCGCTGACATCGGCACGCCGGCCGACGTCGACAGGGGGACGAGCGTGCAGGACCATTGGATCGCCGATTGGCCGCCGAGCGAGCGCTGGCCGCACTACACGCGCTCGAACGCCGGCGAGGTGATCGCCACGCCGACGTCGCCCCTCGGTCAGCAGTTCACGTTCGACAACGGCATCGTGCTCGGCTGGCGCGATGGCTACGTGCGCCAGGGCACCTACGCCGAGGGCGAGATGGCCGACAAGCTTCCCGAGCCGTGCGGCTTCTTCGGCGGGTACTTCTACATCAACCTGTCGAACGTGCGGATGCAGGGCGTGCGCAGTCCGGTCGTCACGGTCGAGCAGCTCGATCTCGCGTTCTTCGGCGACCATCCCGACGTGCCGCCGTACTCGCCGCACCCGCTCGACGAGCGCCCCGATCTCGTGCCCAAGATCCTGGAGCACCTCAGCTTCGTGATGACGGCCCGCACCTGGCCAGAGCTCGACGAGGAGAAGGCCGAGATGAAGGCCTTGCGCCGCAACCGTCCCGACATCGGCGCGATGACCGACGACGAGATCGTCGCTCGGTCCCGCTCGCTGCAGCCGTGGTTCCGCAAGCTGTTCGAGACGCACACCGTGTCCTCGAGCAGCTCGGGCATCGCCCCCGGCATGCTCTTCGCCGTCGGCCAGGCCATCGGCGACCCGACCGTTCCGATGAAGATCATCGCCGGCATCGGAGACGTCGATTCGGCCGAGCCGAGCTACGCGCTGTGGGACATCTCACGGCTCGTCAAGGGGTCGGCCGAGCTCAACGCGATGTTCGACGCCGGAGCCGACGGGCTGCTCGACCGACTGCGCGCTTCGGACTCGGCCGACGCCACGGCGTTCGTCGCCGCGTTCGACGAGTTCCTGGTCGAGTACGGCTCGCGCGGGCCGAACGAATGGGAGATCAGCGCGCCGTCGTGGGAGACGAACCCGAAGCTGCCGCTCGCGCTGCTCGACCGCATCCGCCTGCAGACCGACGGCGAGTCGCCGCGCATCCGCAACGCGGCGAAGGCAGCCGAGCGCAAGCTGGTGATCGAGGAAGTGCGCGCGAAGGTGCAGCCGCTCGGCGAGGAGCTGGCCGCCATGTTCGAGAACGCCATCGTGGCCGGCAACATGCAGGCCTACCGCGAGCGCACGAAGAGCACGATCGTCATACCGGTGAACGAGCTGCGCGTGATGATGGACGAGCTCGGTCGGCGCCACCAGGCCGCCGGTCATGTGGCCCAGGCCGACTACATCTACATGCTCCTCGACGAGGACCTGGAAGCGTTCGTCGCCGAGCCCACCGGGTGGAACGAGAAGCTCGCCGAGCGCTACACGATGTGGCGCGAGCTGTTCGATCTCGAGCCGCCGTACTTCATCCGTGACGCCGACGTGCCGCCGCTCACCACGTGGCCGAAGCGTCGCGACTCTGGCGCCGCACCGGCGGCTGCGGGTGAGGTGCTGCAGGGCGTACCGGGTTGCCCGGGTGTCGTGCGCGGGCGGGCCTGCGTGATCCTCGACCCGGCCGACCCGCGCGATCTCGAACCGGGCGACATCCTCGTCGCCCCGCAGACCGACCCGGGCTGGACGCCACTGTTCATGCCCGCCGGTGGTGTCGTGGTCAACGTGGGCGGGCAGATCAGCCACGCCATCATCGTCAGCCGCGAGCTCGGCCTGCCCTGCGTCGTGTCGGTCACCGACGCCACGACCCGCATCACCGACGGCGCGATCGTCGAGGTGAACGGCGACACCGGTCAGGTCACGATCATCTCGCTGCCCGGCTGACCACGACGCTGGCCGCGTTCCGATCCGGTCGACGGCTCGCAGCCGGGTGCTCAACCCGGCGAGAGAGGCGGAACGAGGCCGAACGTATCTGGTCACCGCCTCAAGTAACCACGGCGACGCGAGCGGGGCCCGACGCGGCCTCGCCGGAGACGAGCGGTGACGCGACGCTGGCCGGCACCGGGTCGTACCCGGTACCGGCCAGCCTCAGTTGTTCATTCGTGATCCGGCGACGCGAACGCCACCGGTTCAACAACGTCGGTCAGACGCCCCACAGCTTCTTGAAGGCGGCCTCGGCGCCCGGCGGCATCCAGTCGCCGTTCGTGCCGATCAGCTCGGTGGCGAACTTCGCGTTGTCGACGATGACCGTGGGCAGTACCGCCGCCGCACGCTCCTCGTCGAGCTTCATGCCGAGGCTGAGGCGGGCCGCCGCATCGACCATCAGCCAGCCGGCGTAGCCCTTCGGGTTGGCCGACCAGGCACCCATGGTGCCGGCGACGATCTCGTCGAGGTCGGCCTTGCTGAAGTCCAGGCCGTAGACCTTGACCTTCTTGTCGAGGCCGGCGGTCTTGAGCGCCGCCGTCACGCCGCCCGGCAGGTCACCGAAGGTGGCATAGACGTAGTTCAGCTTCGAATTCGCCTGGATCTTCGAGGCAACGGCGGCGGGCACCTTGCCCCCGATGAGGTCCTCGAGCGTCACGTTGAGCGTGTCGACCGTGCAGGCGGGGCAGCTCTTGGTGAGCTCCGCCTTGTAGGCGTCCTCTTCGACGACCAGGATCGGGAAGTCACGGATCGTCACGATGAGCACGTTCATTGCGCCCTTCGAGTCGACGATGCCCCAGTCGGCCATGACCGGAGCGCCCTTCTGCACGGACCCCTCGTCGCCGCACTGCATGAACAGACCGCTGGCCTCGCTCGGGTCATCCGTGCCGTAGCAGCTCAGCACCGCGATGCCCTTGGCCTTGGCCGCCGCCAGCTGCGCCGTGTACTGCGCGGTGGCGAGGCCGGTGCTGGCGATGTAGTTCGCACCGGCGTCGATGGCCTGCTGGACGGCGGGCCCGGGATCGGTGCTCTTCATCGGGATGATCTTGAGATCCCAGCCGAGCGCCGTCGTGGCGTTCTTGACGCCGGGCGTGATGTACGCCGAGCACGTCGGAACGTCGCATTCGAGCCAGGCGAACACCTTCTTGTCCGGCTTCTTGGTGAGCGGCTTGGTGACGCCGATGCCACCGTCGGCCTTCAGATACTTGTCGACGTTGGCCTTGGCGGCCGCGAGCGCTCCGCCTCCGGCCGGTGCCGCCGTGGTGACCGCAGCGGCTGCCGTAGTGACCGCGGCGGCTGCCGTGGTGACGGCCGCGGCGGGCGCCTTCGTCGTGGCCGCGGCCGCGGCCGGTGCGGCGGTGGTCGATGAACTGCTCTTGCTGCTACCGCACCCAGCGGCGACAACGGCGCCGCATGCGAGCACGGCGAGCAGAGAACGGAACTTGGTCATGCACTCCCCCTTGGTTGTACGGCACCGACGGACCCGTCCGCCGCGCGCAGTGGAGGTAGTTTATTGACACGACGCACAGTTTGCTAGTCTCCGCTCCGGGGCCGGTCGCGACGTGCGTTCCGGGTCCTGTCGGGGGAAGAGGGATCCGTGGCCGAGACGCTGCGCATCGAACAGCTG
Organism: Acidimicrobiia bacterium; assembly: GCA_043741295.1. Lineage (GTDB taxonomy): Bacteria > Actinomycetota > Acidimicrobiia > Acidimicrobiales > Ilumatobacteraceae > JAYUAM01. Next base: position 8,911 of record JAYUAM010000137.1, on the reverse strand, counting down.
TCGAAGACGTTTCCGGGCCAGGCCGCGCTCATCGAGGTCGACCTCGACGTCGCCGCTGGCGAGGTGCACGCGCTCGTCGGCCAGAACGGGTCGGGCAAGTCCACGCTCATCAAGGTGCTCGCCGGCTATCACCAGCCCGACCCCGGCGGTCGGGCCTGGGTGAACGGCCAGCCACTCGCGCTCGGCGACGGGCCGGCGGCGGCTGCGGCCGGCATCCGCTTCGTGCACCAGGACCTCGGCCTCGTCGGCGACCTGAGCACGGTCGAGAACCTCGCGCTCACCACCGGGTACCGCACCGGCGTCGGCGGACGCATCCTGTGGAAGGACGAAGTCCGCCGTGCCCGCGAGGCGATGGCCGCGCTTGGCCTCGGCGAGGTGGACGTAAAGGCACCGGTGGCAACGCTGCCGCCGTCGCAGAAGACGGCAGTGGCCATCGCCCGGGCGCTGGTCGGCTGGGAGGACGGCGCCAACCTGCTTGTGCTCGACGAGCCGACAGCCACCCTGCCGGGCGCCGACGTCAAGCGCCTGTTCGAGGTGATCCACCGCCTGAAGGCCAAGGGCGTGTCGATTCTCTACGTCTCGCACCACCTCGACGAGGTGTTCGAGCTCGCCGATCGCGTCACGGTGCTGCGCGATGCCCGGCGCGTCGCCAGCGCGCCGGTCGCCGGTCTCGACCACGCCTCGCTCATCGAGCTCATCGTCGGGCACCGCATCGAGGGGTCTTCGGCGTCGGACGCGGTGGCGGCGACGGATCATCCGGTGCTCACCGTTCGGGGACTTCACGGTGGCAACGTGCACGGCATCGATCTCGACGTGCACCCCGGCGAGATCGTCGGGCTCGCCGGCATCACGGGTTCGGGCCGCGAACACGTCCTCGCGCTGATCTCGGGCCAGCTCCCGCGCGAAGACGGGTCGGTCGTGATCGACGACAACGACATCCTGAACTACGAGCCGCGCTCAGCGATGGGCGCCGGTGCCGCGTTCGTACCGGCCGATCGATCTGTGCGCGGCACGGTGGGCATGATGTCCGTGCGGGAGAACCTCTCGCTCTGCGACCTCTCACCGCACTTCGTAGGCGGCCGCCTGCGCCGTTCGCTCGAAGTGACCGAAACACGAACGTGGATCGACCGGCTGTCGATCAAGACCTCGTCGACCGAAGCGATGATCGGTTCGCTGAGCGGCGGCAACCAGCAGAAGGTGATGTTCGGCAAGGCCCTGCGGCTCGCACCCAAGGTCCTCCTGCTCGACGAGCCGACGCAGGGCATCGATGTCGGCGCCAAGGACCAGATCCACGCGCTCGTCGACAAGGCGAGCACCGAAGGCGTCGCCACCGTCGTCGCCTCCACCGACACCGACGAGCTGGTACGCATCTGCCACCGTGTGCTCGTCCTCATCCACGGCCAGGTCACGGCCACGCTCACGGGCGCTCAGATCACGGCCGAACGCATCGAACACACCCAGCTGCAGACCAACCGGAGAGGTTCATGATCAAGCGACTTGGTCTCGACAGGTTCAGCGCCCTCTACCTGTGGGGCTTCTTCATGATCGTGTTCGGCCTGCTACGGCCGAAGACGTTCCTGTCGGGCACCTCGTTGAAGCTCGTGGTGGTCGAGAACGTGATCTACGGGGTGCTGGCGCTGGCGTTCCTCGTGCCCCTCACCACCGGCACCTTCGACCTCTCGATCGGCACGATGATGTCGATGGCGCTCGTCATCACGAACTACCTCACGAAGCACGACGTCGTCCCGCCGGTGGTGGGCATGCTCATCGCCCTCCTCGCCTGCGGCGTCGCCGGATTTCTCAGCGGGTTCTTCGTCGTGAAGCTGAAGGTGAACAGCTTCATCGCCACACTCGGCATGAGTCAGGTGATCACCGCGCTGATCCTGCACACCTCGCGCCAGACGATCAGCGGCGCGTTCAAGAAGTCGTACCAGGACATCGGTAACAAGCAGATCTTCGGCCTACCGCTGTTCGTCTACTACCTGGCGATCCTCGCCGTGCTGGCGTGGTACCTGCTCGAGCACACGCCGGTGGGCCGGTACATGTTCGCCACCGGCGGCAACCCCGAGGCGGCGCGGCTCGCCGGTGTGCGCACCGATCGGCTCGTGTGGGGCTCGCTCGTCGTGTCCGGGCTGGTCGCCGGCTTCGCTGGCATCGTCTACTCCTGGAAGGTCGGCACGTACTCGCAGTCGATCGGGCCCGGCTACCTCTTCCCGGCGATCGCTGCCGTGTTCTTCGGGGCCTCGCAGCTGAAAGGGCGGGCCAACGTGTGGGGCACGCTCATCGCCCTCTACGCGCTGGCGTGGGGCATCAAGGGCATCCAGCTCACGTTCTCGAGCGACACCGAGTGGATCACGCCGCTGTTCCAAGGTGTGTCGCTGCTCACGGCCGTGTCCCTCGCCAGCCGCCAGGCGATCGTCAAGGTGCGCAAGCGCAGGGTTAGCGCGGCCCCGGCCGGGCCCCCTGCGGCCACCTCGGCCTCTGCCGAGCTCGTGCCCTGACCGCGGACCGCGACGCCTGATGACGATCACCACGACACGCGCGGTCGTCCTGCAACGCCAGACCGCCCGGTCGGGCCCGGTCGCCGACGACTTCGCCATCGAGTCGCTTCCGATGCCGGCACCCGCACCGGGCCAGCTGCTCGTGCGCAACGCGTTCATGAGCGTCGACCCGTCCATGCGGGGCCGGCTGGAGCCGACCGAGAAGCACTACACCACGAACTTCGTGCCCGGGCAGCCGCTCGATGGTTCGGCGATCGGGGTCGTCATCGAGAGCAACGACGCGTCCGTGCCGGTCGGCGCGGCCGTGCGCCACCGGCTCGGCTGGCGCGAGCACTCCGTGGTCGACGCCGCGGCCGTCACCGTCCACGATCCGGCGGTCGCCCCGCTCAACCAGTGGCTCGGCGTGCTCGGCCAGACGGGCTTCACCGCCTACGCCGGCCTCGTGCGCACGGCCGAGTTCAAGGCTGGCGACGCGGTGTTCGTGTCGGCCGCGGCGGGCGCCGTCGGCACGATGGTCGGGCAGTTCGCCCGGCTCCTCGGCGCATCGCGCGTGGTCGGCAGTGCCGGCGGCGAGACGAAGCGCAAGCTGCTCGTCGACGAGCTCGGGTTCGACGACGCGTTCGACTACCGCGCCGGGCCCGCCGCTGAGCAGCTGCGCCGTGTCGCGCCTGACGGCATCGACGTCTACTTCGACAACGTCGGCGGTGAGCAGCTCGTCGCCGCGCTCGACGCGATGCACCAGAACGGTCGCGTCGCCCTGTGCGGCATGATCTCGAACTTCGACGCCGCGAACCCCCGCTACGACATCAGCAGGCTGATCAGCGTGGTGCTCAAGCGCCTCACCATCCGGGGCTTCATCGTGCGCGACCACGAGGACCTACGACCAGAGTTCGAGGGGCGTGTCGGCGCGTGGTTGCGCAGCGGCGAGGTCGTGAGCCGGGACACGATCTACGACGGCCTCGAACGCGCGGTCGACGCGCTGCTCGGGGTGATGTCGGGTGCCAACGTCGGCAAGATGCTCGTCCGCCTCGACCCCGACGCCTAGCGAGAGGAAACGGTATGACCGACATGAGCGACCGTGACGAGATCGCGGAACTGGTACACCGCTACAGCGACGCGGTCTGCCGCAAGGACCGCAAGCAGTGGGCGGCCTGCTGGTGCGCGGACGCCGCGTGGGATCTCGGCAAGGGACGTCTCACGAACGGACGCGACGACATCGTCGAGTTCTGGCAGACGGCGGTCGACGCGCTCCACGTCGTCGTGCAGATGGTGCACAACGGCACGGTGACGATCGACGGCGATACGGCCAGCGGCCGCTGGTACGTGAGCGAGCACATGGAGCGCGGGAACGGCGCGAAGGGCATGCTGCTCGCCTGGTACGACGACACCTACCGTCGCGAGGACGGCCACTGGCGCTTCTCCAGCCGCACCCTCGGCTCGCTGTACCACGGCGCCCCCGACCTGAGTGGCGAGTTCACCCCGAAGCCCTGAGCCGCACCCGGCATCGCGGAGGAGCTCGACCCGGCGGCCAGCTAGTCGGACCGAACTGTCCCGGATTGGCGACGTATTGGTCGCCAATCCGGGACAGTTCGTCCGCGCCATGACAAGACCGACCTCTAGGGCGACCCGCCCCTGCCTCTACGGCAACGCGTCGATGGTGAGCGTGCCGGCGTGGCCGTTCACCGTGACCGTCGCCCCGGTCGGGATGCGGCGGGTGGCGTCGGCGATGGATGGCACGCACGGGATGCCCAGCTCGCGGCTGACGATCACGGCGTGGGTACCGACGGTGCCGACGTTCACGACGACGCCGCTGACCGCGAGGAACAGCGGCGTCCACGACGGGTCGGTGTTGGGGGCGATCAGGATGTCGCCGGGTTCGAGCTCGGTCGGGTCGTCGACGCTGGTGAGCACCTTGGCCGTACCGGTGACGATGCCGGGCGAGCCGGCCATGCCCTTGAGCACGTCACCCACCGACACCGGGGCGACCTTGGCATCGGCCTTGCGCGCCCACTCGGTGAGCGGTGCGGCAGCAACATCGACGATGTACGGCGGGTCGAGCGCGTACAGCTCGCGGTAGTCGACTTCGCGCTCGGCCAGCGTGGCGGTGAACGAGGCCGGATCGGCCACGAAGGGGTCGAGCTCGTCCTCGGTCAGCATGTAGATCTGCTTGGCGTCGGCGAGGTGGCCGGCGGAGGCCATGCGACGACCGAGCTCGTCGAAGCACAGCCGCATCTCGTGCAGGGCACGGATGTTGTTCGTCTTGCAGCGCTCGCGCGCCACCATGAACACGCGGGCCGAGCTGACCGCGGCCGCGAGCATGCCGAGCGCTTCGGCGTTGCCGGCGAGCTTGCCCTGCAACAGGGCCGTCTGCTGCTCGCGCTCGGCCGCACCGCGCGCTTCACCGGCCGCGGGGTCGGCGCTGTCGTCGTGGTGGCGCAGGCGCTCGACGGCGGAGAGGAGCATGTCGGGCCGGGTCTCGTAGGCGGCGCTGTACAGGTCCCACTCGTTGGGCCCCCGCGAGCCGTGCTCGTACATGAAGTCGTCGACTGCGGCGGCGAATGCCACAGCATCGGGTGAGGCGCTCTCCCGCACGCGGTCGAGCGCGCCGGTGGTGCCGGCGTCGAAGATGGCGGTCAGATCCGATGACGCGCGGACGTCACGCGACATCGTCCAGATCGTGTTGGCGATGGCCGCAGAGTCGACGTCGCCGATGCCGGTGAGCAGCTGCGTGACGAGCGTCGGGTCGATCTCGGCGGTCAGCGCGCCGAGGATGCCGGGGCCGACGCTGGCGCCGAGCGACGCCCACGCGTGCTGGGCGAACATCGCCACGAGGTGACGCTGGATCGAGCGGGCCCGGCCGAGCAGCTGTGCGGTGGTCTGCGTCGAGAGGTCGGGCCGGCTGTCGCGGATCGCCCTCGCTTCCACCTTCTGCTTCTCGATCTCGGGCACGTTCGGTGTCGAGAGGATCCAGCCCATGTGCTTGGTGAGCAGCTCGGTGTGGCGCGGCGAGGCGTGCCACTCGCGTTCCTGGTAGGGCGGCACGGCCGACGGGTCGTCGAAGTAGGCGTTGTCGACCGCCTGCCAGCCGGCTCCCGAGCGGACGCCGAAGAGCCGGGCCTGGGTGAGCGAGTTGTAGAAGTACCCGCCGAACAACCCGAACGTCTCGGGCTTCAGCAGGTCGTACTCGTCGGCGTCGAACACGCCGAGGCTGACGAACCCGTCGCGGCAGCCGAGCACGATGCCGCTCTCCCAGGCGAACGTCCAGCCGAGCGGGCTGACCGGGTCGGCCAGCACCTCGCCGGCGTTGCCGCGGGTGTAGTTCGGGAACCGCTCGGTGGGTTCCCGGTCGACGATCCAACGTTGGCCAAGCATGATCCACGCCCCCAGACGAACAGTGCTGTGGCGGGCTCCCGGCCCGCACGACTTACTGAAGATAGTCGACAGTTACGGCTCGAAGAAGTCTGCCCGCGGGCGACGCTCGGCGTCGTAGATCGGGCCGGACCGGTCCGTGCGGTGCTTCGCCACCGACGCGGAGCCGTAGCGCGCGAACCGGCCGAGGAGCTCTCTCATCGCCCAGTAGTTCGGGTGCTCGAAGTGGGCGGCGAGCGACGCCTCATCGACCCATGCCTCGTACACCTGCACGCGGTTGGGCACGCCGGAGTCGGCGCCGAAGCTGTACGCGAGGCAGCCGGGCTCGGTGTCTCGGGTGGACTGCTGCAGCTCGACGCATGCGGCGATCGCACCGTCGCGGTTGTCCTGATCGGCGAAGTCGATCGTGCCGGCGATGATGATCACGACGACACCTCCATCTCGACATCGGCGGCGTCGGCCGCGCCGACTGACACATCGATCATGGCGGCAGCCGCGCTCGCGAACCGGGCGGACCCGCCGTTGGTGCTGCGCCCGGCGTCGACCACCAGCGTATGTCCGTTCACCAGACGGGCCTCGTCGCTGGCGAGGTAGAGCGCGGCGTTGGCGATGTCCATCGGGTCGCTGGCGATCCCCATGCCGTTCGTCGCCCGGGCGTGCTCGGCGACCGCAGCCACGTTCGACCGATCGCCGGCGAGAGCCTGCGCGGTGAGCGCCGTCGGGATCGTGCCGGGAGCGATGGCGTTCACGCGGATCGTGTACTGGTTCAGCTCGCTCGCTAGCGACTTCGTCAGCCCCACCACGGCCGTCTTCGCTGCGGTGTAGCCGTGTGGCCCGACGCCGCCGATCACGCCGGCGATGCTCGTAGTGCTGATGATCGAGCCGCTGCGTTGGGGCACCATCACCCGCGCCGCGTGCTTCGAGCCGTAGAACACCGAGTTGAGCAGCACGTCGATCGTCTTCAGCCACGCATCTCGGGTCGTGTCGGCGATCGGGCCGATGGCGCCGACGATGCCGGCGTTGTTGAACATCACGTCGAGCCGGCCCCACGTAGTGACGGCGAGGTCGACAGCAGCGGCGACCTCGTCCTCGACCGTCACGTCGCAGGCGATGAACCGGGCGGCGTCTCCGAGCGACTCGACCACGGCTCGGCCCGCTACCAACTGGATGTCGGCGACGACCACGTTGGCCCCCTCGGCGACGAATCGCCGCGCGGTGGCTTCGCCGATGCCACTCGCCCCGCCCGTGATCACTGCCGTCTTGCCGGCGAGCCGGTCCCCCATCGTCTGCTCCTCTTGTCGTCGCGGCTGCGGTCTGTCGGACCTGGAAGAATCGGGCTATGTCGTCCTGGCCACCCGTCGCCCTTGTCACCGGCGCCGCCAGCGGCATCGGCCGGGCGACCGCAGAGCTCATCGTGGCACGCGGCGGCCGGGTCGTGGCCATGGATCGTGAGGCCGACCTGCTGGCGACGTTGCCGGCGGGCGCCGCGCTCGCGACCGTGGTCGGCGACGTCACGACCGAGGCGGGCAACGCCGCCGGGGTCGCCCTCGCCGAGTCGACCTGGGGCCGGCTCGACGTGCTCGTGCTCAACGCCGGCACGCCGGGCTCCGGGCCGATCGAGTCGATCGACCTCGAGATCTTCGACCGTTCGATCGACGTGAACCTTCGCTCGGCCGTGCTCGGGCTGCGCGCCGGTCTTCCTGCGCTGCGCCGTGCGGGCGGCGGAGCCGTCGTGATCACCGCGTCGAACACCGGGTTGAACGGCGAGGCCAACCGCTGGCCGTACGCCGCGGCCAAGGCCGGGGTGCTCAACCTCATGCGCAGCGTGGCGCTCGACGTCGCGGCCGCGGGCATCCGGGTCAACGCGGTCTGCCCCGGCCCGACGCTGACCGGCATGACCCAGTCGCTCGTCGCCGACCATCCCCGGCGCTACGAGAGCCTGCGACGCACCGTGCCGCAGCAGCGCTGGGCCGAGCCGGTCGAGATCGCGGAGGCGATCTGGTTCCTCGCCTCGCCAGCCGCCTCGTTCGTCACCGGTGTGGCGCTCCCGGTGGACGGCGGCGTCTCGGCGAACACCGGTCAGGGCGCGCTGCCCACGGGTGAGCCATGACCATGCAGGCCTCGTACGTGTCGCCGCTGCCGGGGGGATCGATGTGAACGGGTACTCGCCGTTTCGATCCTTCGAGGACTGGAAGGGCGTCGTCGTCGACGACGCCCGTTGGAGGCTCGTCCTGGATCAGGTGGGCGAGCTACGACACGAACCCGGAGATCTGTCCTGGCTTGAAGGCCCGCTTCGGGCCGCGGCCTACCAGTCGGGCGCGATCGAGGATCTGCATCCTGGCGATCGCGGCTTGACGATGACGCTCATCGACGCCTCGGCGGAATGGCAGGCGGCAGTTCGGGTGTCGACGGACGGTGGAGGACCCGAGGTCGTCGACTTCATCGAGGCTGGCGTCGAGTCGCTGCACATGGCACTTGGCGTCGCTACCAACTGGCGGCCCCTCTCCGAGAGCTGGATCCGACAGATCCATGAGATCGCGTGCCGTCCGCAGAAGACCTATCGGGTGCAGACGGCAGTTGGCGTTCAGGAACAGCCGCTCCCCACGGGCGCCTACAAGGAGCTCGACAATCACGTTCTGCTGCCCGACGGAAGCTACTTGTTGTTCGCCCCGGCAGCGGATGTGCCACACGAGATGCAACGGCTCGTCGCCGAGACCTCGGGAGACGAGTTTGCCCAGGCGCACTCAGTGCACCAGGCGGCTTTCGTGCATCACGCGCTGACGCACGTGCACCCGTTCGCGGACGGAAACGGGCGAGTGGCACGCGTGCTTGCAAGCGTCTATCTGCTCCGCGCGGTGTCGTTGCCCTTCTTCCTGTTCGCCGATCGTAAGCCCCGATACCTCGACTCGCTGAGCGCCGCGGATCGGGGCGAACATCAGGTGTTCGTGGCCGAAGTGCTGGCCGCGACGGAGGACCTCGCGAGCCTGCTCGTAGAGCGGCAGCGTGCCACTCGACCGCTCGACGGTGGTTCGGTGGACCTG
>JAYUAM010000136.1:0-5666 GCA_043741295.1 Acidimicrobiia bacterium | reverse complement strand
ATCACGGGTTCGAGGTCATCTACACCGGGCTCCACCAGACGCCCGAGCAGGTCGCCGAGGCGGCTCTGCAGGAGGACGTCGACGCGGTCGGCCTGTCGCTCCTCTCGGGTGCCCACATGACCCTGTTCCCGCGCATCATCGAGGAGCTGCGCGCCCGCGACCTGGGCGACGTCCTCGTGTTCGGGGGCGGCGTGATACCCGAGCGCGACATCCCGACGCTCAAGCAGCAGGGCGTGGCCGAGATCTTCGGCCCCGGCTCGTCGCTCAAGGCCATCGGCGCGTGGCTCGAGACCACGCTCGACGATCGCGAGCCCTGATCATGAAGACCATCCGCATCACCACACGATCGAAGCACTGAAGGAGACGGCGTGGACCTGTTCGAATACCAGGGCAAGCAGTACTTCGCCCGGCACGGCATCGCCGTGTCGCCGGGCGGCGTGGCGGTGACCGTGGACGAGGCCGTCGACGTGGCCGAGAAGGCCGGCTACCCGGTAGTGGTCAAGGCCCAGGTGCAGGTCGGCGGACGGGGGAAGGCGGGTGGCATCAAGCTCGCCGACAACGCCGACGAGGTGCGCACGCACGCCGGCAACATCCTGGGCATGGACATCAAGGGCCACCTCGTGAAGCGCATCTGGGTGGAGCACGCGTCCGACATCGCCGAGGAGTACTACGCGTCGTTCAGCCTCGACCGCTCGGCGAAGAACCACCTGCTCATGCTCTCGGCCCAGGGCGGCGTCGAGATCGAGGTCGTGGCCGAGAAGGACCCGACGGCGATCGTGATGCTCCACATCGACCCGGTCGACGGGCTCCCGCCGACGGTGGCCCGCCAGGCGTGCGTCGACGCCAAGCTCAACCCGGCAGCGATCGACGGTGCCGCCGACATGCTCGTGAAGCTCTACGGCTGCTTCACGACGGGCGACTGCGACCTCGCCGAGATCAACCCGCTCATCCTCCGGCCCGATGGCGGCGTGCACGCCCTCGACGCCAAGGTGAGCCTCGACGACAACGCCGGCTTCCGTCATCCCGAGTGGGCCGAGTTCCGCGCCACCGAGGAGCTGGACGAGCGCGAGCAGATGGCCCGCACGCACGACCTGCAGTACATCGGCCTCGACGGCTCCGTCGGCATCATCGCCAACGGTGCCGGCCTGGCGATGTCGACGCTCGATGTCGTCAACCAGGTGGGCGGCTCGGCCGCCAACTTCCTCGACATCGGTGGTGGCGCCAACGCCGACGTGATGACCGCGGCGCTCGAAGTGATCAACTTCGACGAGAGCGTGAAGAGCATCTTCATCAACATCTTCGGCGGCATCACCCGGGGCGAAGAAGTGGCCAAGGGCATCGTCGCCGCCCTCGGGCGTGTCGAGCTGCGCGCCCCGATCGTGATCCGCCTCGACGGCACCAACGCTGAAGAGGGTCGCCAGATCCTGCTCGACGCCGGCATTCCCGAATCGAAGCTGCAGTCCAAGCCCACCATGCTCGAAGCGGCGCGCGCCGCCGTTGCCCTCGCGAACGGAAACTGACATGGCCATCTTCGTCGACGAGAACACCAAGGTCATCGTCCAGGGCCTCACCGGCAGCCAGGGCAAGTACCACGGCCTGCGCAACCGCGCCTATGGCACCCACGTGGTCGGTGGCGTCAGCCCCGGCAAGGGCGGCCAGGACGTCGAAGGCGTACCGATCTTCAACTCCGTGTCCGAGGCCGTCGCCGCCACCGGCGCGATGGCGAGCTTCATCGCCGTGCCCCCGAAGTTCGCGTCCGACGCGATCCTCGAAGCGGCCAAGGCCGGCATCGGGTTCATCGTGTGCATCACCGAGGGCATCCCCGCGCAGGACGAGGCCAAGGTGTTCAACACCCTGAAGCGCGACCATCCGAACACTCGACTGCTCGGCCCGAACTGCCCCGGCATCATCAGCCCTGGCAAGTGCAACATCGGCATCACCGCCGGCGAGATCGCCGAGCTGCCGACATCGAAGGGCCCGAACGTCGGCATCGTCTCGCGCTCGGGCACGCTCACCTACCAGGCGCTGTACGAGCTGAAGCAGAAGGGCATCGGCGTGTCGACCTGCGTCGGCATCGGTGGCGACCCCGTGCCCGGCACGAGCTTCGTCGACTGCCTCGCCGAGTTCGAGAAGGATCCCGACACCCACGCGATCATCATGATCGGCGAGATCGGTGGTTCGGCCGAGGAGGAAGCGGCCGAGTTCATCAAGGCCAACGTGACCAAGCCGATGAGCGCGTACATCGCCGGCGTCACCGCGCCTGAGGGGAAGAAGATGGGCCACGCCGGCGCGATCACGTCGGGGGGCAAGGGTACGGCGAAGGGCAAGATGGAGGCGTTGCGCGCCGCCGGTGTGCACGTCGGCCTGAACCCGACCGAGGCCGGCGAGCTGATGGCCGCGATCGTCGCCAAGCTCTGACCCACGCCCGTCGGGTTCTTCGGGCTCGGTCCGGCGGCCGGGGTCGGGCCGACCGGCTGTCGGAGGCGCCAGTCGGCTGAACGTTGACCGGTTGACCGCGACCGGCGCCGGTAGCCGGTCAACGTTCGAGATCGACTGCGGCCCGGTGTGCCGTGCCGGTGCCCGGACGGGTCACGAGCGGACCGGCGGCGCGTAGCGTTGGCGTCGTGCGGACGTGTGCGAGTTGTGGTGCCCCGTTCGGGCCGGGCGACCGGCGGTGCGGACGGTGTGGGGTCGCTCGCGACGGCTCGACCCCACCGGGCGCGTACGGCGCGTACGGCGCGTACGGCGTGGCGAGCGGGGTGTCGTCCGCCCAGTCGCGAGCGTGGTCGGGACTGTCGCAGCCGGCGCCGGGCGGGGACATCGCCGACGGCACAGCCGACGATGGCGAGGTTCGTCTGGGCGAGACATCCGGTCACCCCCGTAGGCGGGCCCGGCGGGCCGTTGCGATCGCCGCCGTGACGGCGATCGGCGTCATCGGTGTCGTCGGTGCCGCACTCGCCGACCGGACGGGCCCGGTGATCGTGCACCAGGGGCCGTGGGAGCGCGTGCTTCCCGCGCCACTGACGGCAGCTCCGAGCCTGCGCTGGCGCGCCGCGGGCCTCGGCGCGAGCGCGCCGGGCGATCAGGGCTATGGGGACGGTCGCGCCCTCGTCGACCAGGACGCGACCCACGTGTACGCCATCGCCGGTTCCGCGCCGAGGACACTCACGGCGCTCGACCTCGTCGACGGCCGGCCGGCATGGTCCGCGAGCCTGCCGGGTCCGGCGATCGAGCTGGGCGTGGTGGGCGACACGGTGTACGTCGGAACAAATGCCGGCCTCGCGGCGTTCGACGGGCGAACCGGTGGGCGACGCTGGTGGACGACCGACGCGGAGACGTTCCTGTTCTCGTGGCCGGGTGGACCGTTGGCCGGGTTCTCGTTCGCCGACGGGCGTCGCATCCGCTCGGTGCTCGATCCCGCGACCGGTCGGGCCCGCTGGTCGATCGCGGCCGTGGGGGCGGAACCGACCAGACCCGGGATGGTCGTCGCCACCTCGTGTCGGCGGGTGGAGCTGCGGGCGTGGTCCGACGGGCACGTCGTGTGGACCCACGACACCGAGGAGGACGAATGCCCGGGATTTACCGTGTCGGTGGCCGGCGCCGGCGACACGATCGTGGTGATGGTCGCCCAGGCCTGGATCGGGCTCGACGCCGCGAACGGCGCGCAGCGCTGGCGCGTCGGACGTGACGGCGGCGAGAGCGAGTCGTTGATACCGCTCGACGACGCGCACGTCGTGGTGTCGGCCGATGCTTCGTTCCAGGAACTGCGCGACGCCGACCTCCCGCCCGGTCGGTTGATCGACACCGATACGGGCGACGTTCGGGCCACCGACATCGACCGCGAAGCGATCGTGCGGGTGACCCGGCACGGTGAGTCGGAGGAGGTGTACGCCTACGACGGGACCGTGCTGCGAACCCTCGACCGCCGGTCGTTCACGTTCGTCGCGCCGTCGATGGCGATGTACGGCGAGCTGCGTTCCTCGACGTCGGTGTGGGCGTTGGCCGTCGACACGGCCTACTCCGTGAGCGGCGTCAGTGGCCGTTGGCAGCTCGTGGCCACTTCGATAACCACGGGCGCCGTTCGTTGGTCTGGCGAGGTCCCCGAGGCGTCCGAGCTGGCGTCGGTTGGCCGGGTGCTGCTGGTGGTGGCCGGCGGCGACCTCGTCGCCTACGGCTGACCGGACGAGATGAGCGCCGCGATGACGCGGCGGACGCCCACCGACCTAGCCTGACCGGGTGCCGTCGTGTTCGAGCTGTGGCCACTCGTTCGAGCCCGGGGACCGGACCTGCCGCTCGTGCGGGCGGAGGCGGGGTGGCGGGGCCCGGGCGCCCTCGCTAGCCCCGACCGCGATCGACCGCTACGCCCCGCCGGTCGTGATGCCGCCCCGGGCGACCCCGCCGCTCGCTCCCACGCCATCACCTCCCACTGCGCTGGCTCCCACCGGGTCGCCTCCCGACTCGTCGCCGTCTTCGCCGCGGGCCGCCGTGGCGCCGCTACTCGCCTCGATCGTGGCCGACGCCGCGACGATGTCGAACATGCCGCCGCCGTGGGAGCGCGATGTCGATACCGAGCCGACATGGGACGAGCTGGTCGGGCCCGACGACGAGCCGGGCCACGCCGGGTCCGGTGTCGGTGGGTCTGGCGACGTCTCCGTCAGCCAGTCGCGGCTACCGCTGCGGGTCGTGGTCGGCGCCGTCCTCGCCGTCGCCGTCGTGGCGGTGGCCGCGATCGTGATCGGGCGGGGCTCGGGCCGGTCGGCCCTCGTCGACAACGGGATCGAGCGGCGGCTGCCGGCCGCGCTCACCACCGCGCCGACCAGACGGTGGCGCGCCACCGGCCTCGGAAGTTCGACTGACGAAGCGGCCAATGGTGGGTCGGGGGCCCTCGTCGCGCAGGACGCCTCGCGGGTGTACGCCATCCGCGGCGACGGTGAGAACGTGCTCACGGCGATCGACGCGGCCACTGGCTCGTTGGCGTGGACGGTCACGGTCAAGGACTCGCCGCGGGCGCTCTACACCTTCGGCGACGCGGTGTACGTCAGCACGGATGCCGGGGTCGACGCCTACGAGCCCCGCACGGGAGCCCTCCGATGGGCCTCGTCGGCCACGTTCGTCTACGAACCGTGGCCCGGCGGCCCTGTCGTCGGCGGGTCCCGTGTGGACGCGGCCGACCAGTCGTTCCGGCTCGCGATCGTCGACGCACTCACGGGCGCGACGAGCTGGCAGACCGATGGCGGAAGCCTGAGCTGGGTCACCGACCGTCGGGGCCTCGTGTGGCTGTCGTGCTCCTCGGTCGAACGGCGCGACTGGGCCGACGGTCACGTGCGCTGGAGTCACGCGCTGGACACCGAAGGGTGTTCACCGCGCGGCGCAGCCGTCGACGTGGTCGGCGACACCGTGGTCCTCGCCGCCCAGACTTCGTGGCTCGCCCTCGACCTTGCGACCGGCGCGGAGCGATGGTCGCTCGATCGCGCCGGCGGCCCATTCGAGACGCTGACCACGTTGGACAGCCGTCACGTGCTCGTGGCCGATCAGAGCGGCCCGTCCGGCCCGTTTCGCGTGATCGATGTCGCCACGGGGCAGTTCGTGGATGCCGAGCTGACCGGTGCGTCGCAAGTGGTCCGCCTGACGAGCGACGGACACGAACGACTCTTTGCGTTCAGCAC
>JAYUAM010000135.1:0-13078 GCA_043741295.1 Acidimicrobiia bacterium | reverse complement strand
CACGCCGATGGAATGGACGACCACCGAACTCGACCACTCGCCCGACTGAGGCTGGGTCACGGCCGACGCGACACAACCGAACGCGCGGCAAGAGGCTCCTGGCTGAGGACTGACGCCGCAGCGGTCAGCACGATCTCCGGTCGTTCTGACCGCAACGATGCGCTGGCGACGCTCACCTAGGGTACGAGCGTGACGACCCGCCGCCGCCTCGCTCTCGCCGCCGTGGTAGTCGTCATCGCCGTCGTGCTGGTCGTCGTCACCCGCAATCGCGGTGCGAGCGCGCCCGATGCGGCGACCGTCGGGTCGCCCCTCACGACCGTCGTCCTCGCCCCAGGGGCGCGGCCGGCAACCACCGTGCGCCCGGCGGGTTCGGTCACGGCGTCGGCCGGCGTTACCACGCGGCCGACCGCCCCCCGGACCACCGCGTCGCACGGATCGGGTAGCGCGCCGCGCGGATCCAGCACCACACGGGCGACCACGCGTCCGCTCGATGGCATGCGCACGGTCAAGGTGTCCGACCTCCCGGGAGAGGCGCGCGAGACGTTGCGTCTCATCTCCTCCGACGGGCCGTTCCCCTACCGCCAGGACGGCGTGGTCTTCGAGAACCGCGAGCACCATCTGCCCGTGAAGGCCGCCCGCTACTACCACGAGTACACGGTCGTCACCCCCGGCTCGCCCGACCGGGGAGCCCGCCGCATCATCACCGGTGGAGACGGCGATCACTTCTACACCGACGACCACTACGCGTCCTTCCGGTTGGTGGTCGACGAATGAGTCCGAGCGGCGCCGTGAGCCCGTGGGCCCGTCGGGTGCATGCCCTGCTGTCCGGTCAACGCGAGCCCGGTGTCTATCGCCTCGTCACCAGCGCCGGCCCGGAGCAGGTGGTCAATGCCGCGCGCGCGGCGGGTTGGTCGACCTGGACCGTGACGACGGTTCCGACGACGAAGGCCGAGTTGCTCGCCGCGCTCGCCCAGACCATGACCTTCCCCGACTGGTTCGGTGGCAACTGGGATGCGCTCGGCGACTGCCTCACGGACATCACGACGGACGCCGCCGGCGGACTGCTCGTGTGGGCGGATGCCGAGTCGATGGCCGAGGCGTCACCGACCGACTGGACGGTGGCGCGCAGCGTGCTCGAGCGCGCCGTCGCCTACCACCGCGAGCACGGCTGGTCGTTCGCCGTCGTGTGCCTCGGAGAACGCACGCCGCGGGAACTCGACCGGCTGTAGCGCCGGGAGCGGATCGAGAGCAGGAGGCGAGGACCACGGCAGGCACAAGGGGGAGGTGCCGGCGAGAGAGGGAGGTTCGTGGCCCTCGACTCCTGCTGGCCGGCGGGGCGAATCGCCGACACCGTTTCGATCGGCACTCGTGCAGGGTCGATGAGTGCGCAGGCGATCAAGACATGGGCAACCACGTCGTCGGGGTCACCTGCGGATGTCTTGACGATCGTGACCTTCCGAACCGGCTGCGCGTGCCGATCTATGTCGGTACGCGGCTGAGCCGAGTGGCGGACCTCGGCTCAGCTCGCGAAGGCATCTCACTGGCGACGACCGCAAGGTCGTCGCCAGTGCCGCGTTGAGCGCCGCGGCCGGAGCTGGCACGATGGCCGGCGGTCCTCATGCTCGCTGATCAGTCGCTCTTCCTCGGTAAGGATCTGTTGCCTTGGCTCGTGCTCGCCCTTGGTGGCGCGCTCGCGCTCGGCAACGTGCTGGCCCTCGTGCGTCCGCCCGTCGCCCCGAAAGACGGCGAGCTCGCCCGGGCACCGGTGCGTCGCAGTCTGGTGATGGCGGCGGTCGGCGCGCTTGCCGCGGTCTGGGCGCTGGCTTCGCTTCTGCGCTGACGCGACGATGCCCCCGGCCGGGCACCCAGGGGCATCGTCGTGTTGCGATCACTTCGAGTCGGACTGTCCGCCCGCCTCATGATGATCATCGGCCGGTGCGCATGGTTCCTTGAGCCCTGCTTGCGGGAAGCTCGTCGGCGTCGCTCAAGCGGTGGGCGATCGTCACGGTGTCGTCAAGGCATCGGCTTTGGTGCAATCGCGGTTGCCCTCGCTCGTTGTTCATGGTGTCCGGTTCACCCCACGTCCTTCACGAGGAGCACTACCCGTCATGAAACCCTCGCACCGCAAGATCGTCACCACGCTCATCGGCCTCGGCGTGGTGGTCGTGGCCGCCAATCCGTCCGGCGCATTGCCGCTGCCGTGGGCGCCGCTCGGCGCGCGTCCATCGCTCGAATCGGCGGGGACGCCGCCGACCGACGCGACCAAGCCGGATGCCGGCGCCTCGTCGGGCGCTCGCGCCGCCAACGCCGACACCCCGGTGACATCCCCGGCGACGTCCGCGGTCACGTCCGAGCCCCGCCCGACCGGCGACTCGACGAGCGTTCCCGCCGGCGGCGAGGTCGCCCCGGTATCCACTGCGCCCGCCCCGGCGCCGGCGTCGTCGGATCGGGCCGGTGCCGTGCCGGCCGAACCGTCGCGGCCTAAGCCGACGACGGTTGCGCCGCACGGCGACGATCGCACGCCGTCCACCCTCTCGCTGGAGTGCGCGGCACGGGTCGACGGAGGTCGGTCGGTGGCCATCTGTCGGTGGTCGGGCGAGACGCCGTCGGGGGCGGTCAAGCTCCTGGTGTTGCGCGATGATGGGCGCGTCCGGCTCTCGACCGAGAACGTCGGGCGGCGCGACTACGCCGACGGCGACGCCGCGGCCGGGCGCCGATACTCGTACGTCGTGGTGTTCCTCGACGCCGCCGGCCATACCGTCGCCCACACCAACCCGTCGGCGGTCACGATGCCGGTGGTGACCGACACGCCGGCGACCACGAAGGCACCCGAGCCCAAGCCGGCCGACCAGCCGGCGCCCGCTCCCAAGCCCGCCGAGCCGAAGCCGGCGACGACGATCGCCAAACCTGCCGAGCCCACGACGACGCCGGCTCCGAAGCCGACGACGACGACGATCGCGAAGCCGGCCGAGCCGAAGCCGACAACGACCGCCGCCAAGCCGGCCGAGCCGACCACGACCGCCGCCAAGCCCGCCGAGCCGACCACGACCGCCGCCACCCCCGCGCCGACTCCGGGCGCCGGCTGACCGGGGGTGCGGAACGGCCGGCCGGGCGGCATCGCTCCAGTAGCGCCGATCGGCGCCGATAGATGATCGTGGACACGGCCCCGGCACCTCGATGCGCGGCGGTGGGCGGGGCCCCGCGCTGGCCGTCGAGCTGGGCGACGGAGCGACCGACGAGTGGGCGGTCGAGCCGGACGACGAGCCGATCGACGAGCGCCGTGCCTCGGTGGCCGTGGACCGGGTTGCTCGCTGCCGTGGCGGTCCGCCGGCCGCGTCCGGCCGCGCCGGGAGCCGGCTCTGGCTCCGGGCCGGGACCCGGGCCCGGGCCCGGCCTTGCCGTCGCCCGTCTGGCCCGACCGGGACGGCCGCTCCCGCCCACGGCGGTCCCCGACGACGGCGAGCGCGACGAAGAGCGGGCGCTCGTCGAGCGGGCCCGCCACGATCGCGGGGCTTTCGCCGAGCTCTACCGCCGCCACGTGCAGGCCGTCTTTGGTTGCGCCTACCGGCTCACCGGCTCGCAGTCGGCGGCCGAGGACATCACGTCGGCGACGTTCGAGCGTGCGCTGCGCGGTATCGCCACCTTCCGGTGGCAGCGCAGCGGGGTGCGCCCGTGGCTGCTCCGCATCGCCGCCAACGAGGCGACCGACCACTACCGCCGTCACCGCCGTTCGCAGACGCCCGTGGTGCAGGGCGCGCTACGCGACCTGTCGACGAGCGACCCGTTCGCCCCCGCCGAGGGCCCGTTCGACCAGCGTCAACTGGCGGCGGTGCGGGCGGCGTTGGACGAGCTACCGCCCCACTACCGCGAGGTCATCGCGCTGCGCTACCTCGCCGGGCTCGACGCCGACGCCGCCGCCACCGCGCTCGGCTGTTCGAAGGCGACGTTGGCGGTCACGCTGCACCGGGCCCTCGGTGCCCTGCGGCGAACGATGACGGCGACCGTGGCGCAGAGGAGCCCTTCGTGACCGCGACCCGCCAGCAGGCTCGTGCCGCCGTCGCCCGCCTCGCTGCGGCCCCCGTCCCGCTTGTCGATCCGGGCTTCGTCGCCCGTGTCGCCCAGCAGCTCGGCGACCTCGATCTCGACGAGCTCACCGTCGAGCTGGTGTCGATCGACGGGCCGAGGCGGCGGCCGGCTCGCCCGGTCGGCGGGCCGCGGCGACCGAGGGTCGGGGTCGGCGGATCGTGGCTTCCGTCGCGCACCGGCTGGACGCTCGGCGGACTCGGACTGGTCATGGCGACCGTCGTCGCCGCTGTGGCGCTCGGTGGCGCGAAGACCTCGACCACCGTGCGGGTGAACGATCCGGGAGTGAACGAGACGATCGCTCCGACGACGAGCACCGCGGCCACCACCGAGGTGACGGCTCCCCGCCCGACGACGGTGCCTCCTACGGTGACAGTGACGACCGCGTCGGACCCGACGCCCACTCCATCGCCCGTGCCGGCGCCGGCCGACCCCGGCGCCGTGAGCGACCCGACCGCCACCGGTCCGAGCACGACGCCCGCCACCACGCCGGCATCGTCGACGCCATCGAGCGGCGCCGAACCGAGCATCGCCCCCGCCGTTGCGCCGGCGACTCGCCCGACGAGTGCTCCAGCGCCGACCGCCACGACCGTGACGAGCGCCCCGACACCGACATCTCCGACGACCGTGGCGACCTCGACCGAATCGACGACGCCGGCGACGATGACGCTGACCTGCACGAGCAAGGTGGTGACCGGTCAGCCGGTGGTCATCTGTGAGTGGTCCGAGGTTGCGGGCGCGGCGACCTATGCACTGCTCAAGGGACCGAACGGCCGGGTGCTGTCCACGAACCCGGGGTACCGCCGGGTCGAGGACCACGACGTCGTCCTCGGTTCCACCTACACCTACGTCGTGTGGGCGCGCGACGCCGCCGGCCGGAACCTCGCCCACTCCCCACTCGTCACGGTGGCGTGCTGCACGGCGTGACCCGGCGACGCGGTGCGCTGGTGAACATCCACGAAACGCCGGTGCCGCTGGTGGGCGTCGGTGCCCGCCGGCCGTAGCCTGGAGCCATGCGATTCGGTAAGCCGTCCACCATCCCCGCTCCCGCCGATGCCCTGCCCGGACGCCGCGAGACTATGCCCGTGCCCGCGACTCACTTCGTCAACGGCAACCCACTGGTCGGCCCGTGGCCGCCCGGCTTCGAGACGGCCGTGTTCGGACTCGGTTGCTTCTGGGGGGCCGAGCGCAAGTTCTGGGAGACGCCGGGCGTGTACTCCACCGCCGTCGGCTACGCCGGTGGCCACACGCCGAACGCCACCTACGAGGAGGCGTGTTCGGGCCGAACGGGCCACACCGAGGCCGTGCTCGTGGTGTTCGACCCGGCGAAGGTCTCCTACGCCGATCTGCTCAAGGTGTTCTGGGAGTCTCACAACCCCACGCAGGGCATGCGTCAGGGCAACGACGTCGGCACCCAGTACCGCAGTGCCATCTACACCTCCGACGCCGCCCAGCAGGCGACAGCCGAGGCGTCGCGGGTGATGTACGGCTCCCAGCTTGTCGCGTCCGGGTACGGCGCGATCACTACCGAGGTCGCGCCGGCGGGCGCGTTCTACTACGCCGAGCCCTATCACCAGCAGTACCTCGCCAAGAACCCGAGTGGCTACTGCGGCATCGGCGGTACGGGCGTGTCCTGCCCGATCGGGCTCGCCACCGCCTGACGACGATCTGACGGCCGCCAACGGTGGTCGGCGGATCGGTGCCACGCCCGGGGCCCGCCCGCCCCGCCGACGGCGCACCGATCGTCTCGCCCAAGACCATCGTTTCGTCGTCGGAGGGCAGGGGCCCAACCCAGGGGTGGAACGGGAGGAGCCCCGGGCAGGGAGAGGAAACAGAACCCGGGAACTCCAACCCGATCGCAACCCCCACACTGTCGGGGCCAGGTTGCGGGTTCGCGGTCGGATTGTTGCGGTTTGACGATAGGCAGAGGGTGACCGGCGTACGACGCAGAGCGACGCGTTGGTCCAGGCGTAGATCGCCAGCCGAGAGCGGGCGAAGCGCAGTGGAGCCCAGTCGAGGTCTTCAATGGGGTTGCAGCTTGTAGCCGAGGCCGCGGATCGTGAGGATGTGGACCGGATGGTCCGGGTCGACCTCGATCTTGGTGCGGATGCGCCGGATGTGGGCGTCCACCAGTCGGCCGTCGCCGAGGTACTCGTACCCCCACACCCGCTCCAGCAGCTGGTCGCGGCTCAGCACCTGGTTCGGGTGGTTGGCGAACTCGCACACGAGCAGGAACTCGGTCTTCGTCAGCGACACGGCCTCGCCCTTGCGCAGAACGACGCCCTCCGACTCGCGCACCTCGAGGTCGCCGAAGCGGCCGATGCCGTCGCCCGTCACGACCTCCTGGTAACCGGCGCGGCGTAGCAGGGCCCGGATGCGGGCCGACAGAGCCTTGGCGATGACCGGCTTGGTGACGTAGTCGTCGGCACCCGCTTCCAACCCGGCGACGAGATCGTGGGTGTCGTCCTGGGCCGTCACGATCACGATCGGCACCATGCTCTTGGCCCGGATGCGCCGGCACACGTCGAACCCGGTGATGTCGGGCAGGCGCAGGTCGACCAGCACGACGTCGGGCGCGTTGGCTTCGGCCCGGCGCAGGCCCTCGCGGCCGTCGGCCGCCTCGTCGACGTCGTAGCCCTCGTCCTCCAACGCCATGCGCAGAGCCTGGCGTACCTCGTTGTCGTCCTCGATCAGCAGCAGCTTCGTCATGGTCCGTCCCGACCTCTGTCGTACCAGCGCGAAACCGGTGCGCGCGGAGGGATCAATCTACTGAGGGAAGAGGTCCGGGTAGTCGAGCTTGCTCACCTGCTTGTCCGTCTGCGACCCGTCGCCGCGCGGCACCGAGAGCGGGCGCCCGTCACGCACGAAGGCGACCTGCCCGACGCCGATCCGGTGGGTGAGGGTGTAGACGATCTGGGCGATGGCGAGCTGGGCCTCGCTGTCGGCGAGCCCGCTGAACGCCGGCGTCAGCTCCACCGATGCGACGCCGCTGGGATTTGCCGACACCGCTCCGAGGTAGGCGGAGCGGACCGCGGTGCGCAGACTTTCGCCGGGAGGTGGGTCGGTCCCCAGGTCGTTCAGCACGGCTTGCAGGCTGAGCGTCGCGGGAACGCGGCGGACGACCTCCTTCAGCTTGGTGCCGTTGATGAAGTACAGGATCTCGTCGACGAGGGCGATCGTGGTCGTCGTCGTGGTGGCCACCGCGGTCGTAGAGGCAGCCGTCGTGGCTGTTGCGATGGTGGTCGGTGGGAGCGTCGTGGTCGGTATCGTGGTCGTGGTCGTGGTCGTGCTCGTCGTCGTCGTGGGCGCAAGCGTCGGGAGACCGGCGTCCTTGATCTCGTGGAACGAGTCGTTGCCGCCGACGGTGCAACCCGAGGTGGCGAGCAGGATCACGCCGGCGAGCAGGTGCCGGAACCACGCCGTCATGAGGCGATATCGGCGAGGAACGACACGGTGAATCTCGCCCCGCCGCCGGGCCGGTCGTCGACCTGCACGCTGCCGCTAAGGCGCGATGCGTGCTCGGCCACGAGCGCCAACCCGAGTCCGGATCCCGGTCGCTGGCTGGAGCCGACGCCGCGACTGAAGCGCTCGAAGATCTTCGAGCGGTCGGTGCTGGGCACGCCCGGCCCGGCATCGTCGACCACGATGGTGACCAGTTTCCCGTCGCGGGTGAGATCGATGCCGACCGCGCCGTCACCGTGGACGCGGGCGTTGTCGAGCAGGTTGCCGACGATGCGCTCCAGCCGGCGCTTGTCGAGCATCAGCGGCATCTGCAGCGACCGGCCTTTCGTGGTGATCGGTACGTCACCGCAACCGTGCTGGTGGGCGATGCGACGGATCACGTCGGGCAGCATCACCGCGTCGAGCATCGAATGGTCGCCACCGGCGTCCATCCGCGAGAGCTCGAGGAGGTCCTGCGTCGTGCGCTCGAACCGTTGGATCTTGCGGAGCAGCACGTCGAGGGCCTGCCGTGATCGTTCGGGCAGCTCGTCCCGGCGACGCTCCAGCACCTCGGCCGAGTTGAGCACGGCCGCCAACGGCGTGCGCAGCTCGTGGCTCACGTCCGACGCGAACCGGGTCTCGCGTTCGATGCGGGCCTGCACGGCATCGGCCATCGAGTTGAAGGCGACGACGAGCCGGTCGAGGTCGGGGTCGATCTCCTCGGGCAGGCGGGTGTCGAGACCGCCGGCGGCGAGGTCGGACGCGGCCAGCGACACGCGACCGAGCGGGAGCAGCACGCGTCGACTCGACCACGCGCCGAGCGCGGCGCCGCCGAGGGTGGCGATGGCCGACCCGAAGACGAGCGAGTTGCCCAGTTTGTCGAGCGTCTTCTGGAGGCTCGAGTTGTTGTACACCTCGACGTAAGTCGCCTTCACCGCCGGCAGCGCGACGGTCATCACCAGGTACGGCTGGCCGATCAGGGTGAAGCGCTGCCGACCCGTTCGGCCCTGGATGATCGCCTCTCGTGTCCCTTGCGGGAGGCTCTCGAGGTTTGCGCCGGTGCGCGGGGAATACCACGTGTCGAGGTAGAGACCGACGAACCCGTCCTGCTCCGTCTTCGGTATCCCGAGGAGCAGGTTGTTTATCTTCGGCGGCGGCCCGGTGAGACCGAGATTGGTCTGGACGAGGTTGGCGTTGGTGATCGTCCGGACCTTGGTGTCCTTGTCGCGCTGGGTGAGCAGGTACGACCGAACGAGGAGGTAGGCGACCGACGACAGCGTCAGCGAGACGATGAGCGCGGCGAGGCCGGTGGCGACCGTGGAGCGGGCGCGTAGTCCGAGACGACGGGCCCGACGAGGCATCGGCGCCAGCCTACGGGCGGTGTCGCGGACGCGCACGGCGGCCGGGAGCGGCCGCCGGGGCGCGAGCAGGTCGGGAGACCCCTCGAACCGCACGGGTACGCGCGCGTCTGCCACGACGAAGCACACTTCTCGTCATTCGTGCTCGCTTCGCGCTGGCTCGCGCGCATTTCGATGACAGAACGATGACATCGTCCGGGCTGACCAGGGCCGATACCACCCTTGGTGGTGTCACAGCAGCGACCGGTCACCGGCGGTGTTTCCGTCGGTGACCCCGGCGCGGCGGGTACCTTCCGGGGCGTGCAGATCGGCATCCGACGAACCGCTCATGGCTGAGCCGACGCTGCCGACCCGTCAGTCCCAGCCCCGCCTACTGCGGCCCCTGTTCGACTTCTTGCGGGCAGAGTCGGCCGGCGGCTACGTGCTGGTGGCGGTCACCGCACTCGCCCTCGTCTGGGCGAACTCGTCGTGGCGCGCCGGGTACGCCGCGCTGTGGTCGACCGTGGTGGCGCTCCGAGTCGGCGGGCACGCGCTGGCCCTCGACGCCCGGGGTTGGGTCAACGACGGGCTGATGACCTTCTTCTTCCTCGTCGTCGGGCTCGAGATCAAGCGCGAACTGGTCGACGGTGAGCTGCGCGGTCGGGCCAGGGCGGCGCTGCCGATGGTGTCGGCGCTCGGCGGCATGGTCGTGCCGGCGGCGATCTTCCTCGTGTTCAACGTCGGTGGTCGGGGCGGGCACGGGTGGGGCGTGCCGATGGCCACCGACATCGCGATGGCGGTCGGCGTGCTCGGGCTCGCCGGCGCGGCGCGCCATCGTGCGCTGGCCGTGTACCTGCTCGCGCTGGCGATCGTCGACGACATCGGCGCCATCGTGGTGATCGCCGTCTTCTACTCGTCGGGCGTCGGCTTCGTCTGGCTTGCCATCGGTGTCGTCCTCGTCGGCGCCATCGTCGCCGCCCAACGGCTCGGGTGGTCGAGTCTGCTCGTGTACGCGCCCCTCGGCGCCGGCCTGTGGTTCGCGCTACACGAGGCTCACGTGCACCCGACGCTCGCCGGCGTGGCCTGCGGACTGCTCGCACCGACGCAGCCCCTCTTACGTCACGACCTGGTCGACGCCGACGAGCTCGCCGAAGGGCTGCTCGACGTCTCCACCGTGGAGGCGGCGCGCGAGACGGTGCAGCTCGCCCGCCAGTCGGTGTCGGTTGTCGAATGGCTGGAGCACCTGCTGCACCCGTGGGTCACGTTCGTCGTGGTGCCGGTGTTCGCGTTGGCCAACGCTGGCGTCGTCGTGAGCTCGGCGAGCGTGCGCGACGCTGCGAGCTCGTCGGTGACGCTCGGCGTCGTGCTCGGACTCGTGGTCGGCAAGCCGCTCGGCATCGTTACGTTCGCGTGGCTCGCCGTGCGCCTCGGCGTGGCCCGCCTGCCCGATGGTGTGCGTTGGCCGCAGGTCGTGGCCATCGGCGCGGTCGCCGGGGTGGGCTTCACCGTGGCCCTGTTCGTGACCGAACTCGCCTTCGACGACGCCGGGCTCATGGCCGAGGCGAAGCTCGGCATCCTGCTCGCGTCGGTCATCAGCGCGGTCGTCGGGCTGGTTGCCTTACGGGTGACGCGGCGGGCCGATCGAATCTGACGCGGCGCGCGCCACGGCAGACGGGATCAGAAGCGGCGGTCGTTCTGCTTCTTCTTCGGCGGAGCTTTGAACGGCGCTTCCAGCAGTGCCGCGAACCGCTCGTCGTCGGGCTGCTTGGGGTCGTTCAAGTTCTGCAGGAAGGCCTTGAGCGCGGCCCGGGCCGGAGCCACCTGCTCGCCCTTGGCGCCCACCGACCGGGCGAGGGCGTCCTTGGCCTGCGTGACGCGCTCGCGCCGGGTGGCCTTCTCCTCGTCGGTGATGGTGCGCTTCGGTGCGTCCGCCGCCGAGCCGGCACCACCGGTGCGGCGGGCCTCGATCTCCTCGGCGGTGGTGAGCTTGGCGCGGATTGCCATTTCTGCGGGTCCTTCGTGTCGGGTTGCCGGAAGATACACGACGCACCTTGGCCTCCGGTAGGGCCGGATAGGCGGGTCGCCTCCTGATCGTAGGGCGCGCGAGCAGCTCGGGTTCCGCGCGGGCCGCCCCGCTGGCCCGGCGCGTCAGTCTTCGACGAAGCGGTAGCCCATTCGTGGCTCGGTGATGAAATAGTGCGGGCGCGTGGGATCGGGTTCGAGCTTGCGGCGGATGTGGGCGAGATGCACGCGCAGCAGGTTCGTGTCGATGTCGACCGGTGCGCCCCAGATGTGCTGCAGCAGCTGTCGTTGCGTCACGAGGCGGCCAGGGTTGCGCACGAGCAGCTCGACGATCGACCACTCGGTGGGCGTCAGCTTCGGGTCGGTCTCGGGCCGCCCGGCACTGATGAGCGTGGCCGAACGGTCGGCGAGGTCGAGCCGGAAGTGTCCGGTGGTGACGACGGGTGATTCGGCGACCGGCGAGTGGCGGCGCAGCGCGACGCGCAGGCGGCCATGAGCTCGTCCATGCCGAACGGCTAGGTCACGTAGTCGTCGGCGCCGGCGTCGAGCGCCGCCACCTTCTCGCGTTCCTGTTCGCGCGCCGAGAGCACGATGATCGGCACCGTGGTCCAACCGCGCAGGCCGGCGATCACGTCGATGCCATCGATGCCGGGCAGTCCGAGATCGAGCAGCACGAGGTCGGGGTGGCGACCGGCGGCGAGGCTCAGCGCCGACTCGCCCGTGCCGGCGGCGTCGACGTCGTAGCCGCGCGCCGTCAGGTTCACCGTCAGGGCACGCCGGATCGGGGCTTCGTCGTCGACCACCAGAATGCGCGTCACGACGACCCACCCGCCCCGTCGCCCGCGTCGCCCGGCGCGGCCGGCAGCGCGATGTCGACGGTGAGCCCGCGTCCGGCCGTGTCGCCCAACGACAGCGTGCCACCCATGACCCGCACGAAGCCGGTGGCCACCGCCAGGCCGAGCCCGACGCCGGTGCGGTTCGCGTGGTCCCCGAGCCGCTGGAACTGGCGAAGCACCCACTCGCGCAGCTCCTCGTCGATGCCGGGTCCGTAGTCGGCGACGCGCAGGTGGACGAGCCCGGCACCGTCGACCGCGGCGTCGACGTGCACCGGCTCGCCGGCCGGGCTGAACCGGGCCGCGTTCGAGAGCACGTTGGCCACCGCCCGCTCCAGCAGGTCGGGGTCGGCCTGCACCAGCGGCACGCTCACGGGGAGGTCGACGACCACTGCCTTCTCGTCGAGCGCGGTCGGCGCGGTGAGGCTGGCCAGGGCCGTGGCGACGACATCCTCCAGGGCCACCGGTCCGAGGTGCAGGTTGAGTGCGCCGGCCTGCAACCGGCTCATGTCGAGCAGGTTGCCGACGAGCCGGTTCAGGCGGTCGGTCTCGCCATCGACCGATTGGAGGAACTCGCGCGTGGTCGCCTGGTCCCAGTCGACCTCGCTCGACAGCAGGCTGGTGACCGCCGCCTTGATGTTGGCCAGCGGCGCCCGAAGGTCGTGCGACACCGATTGGAGCAGCGCGGTGCACGCATCACTTCACTCCCAGAGCAGAGACGACGAGGTCGATGAGCTTGATGCCGACGAACGGGGCGACGATGCCGCCGATGCCGAAGACCAGCAGGTTGCGGCGGAGCACGAGCGCCGCCGAGTCGGCCCGGAACTTCACGCCGCGCAAGGCCAGCGGGATCAGCGCCACGATGATGAGGGCGTTGAAGATGACCGCCGCGGCGATCGCGGATCGGGGTGTGGACAGGTGCATCACGTTCAGCCGGTTGAGTGGCGGGAACACGCCCGAGAACATCGCCGGGATGATGGCGAAGTACTTCGCCACATCGTTGGCGATCGAGAACGTGGTGAGCGCACCGCGAGTGATGAGCAGCTGCTTGCCGATCTCGACGACCTCGATGAGCTTCGTCGGGTTCGAGTCGAGTTCACCATGTTGCCGGCCTCTTTGGCCGCCTGCGTGCCGGTGTTCATCGCCACGCCGACGTCGGCCTGGGCAAGGGCGGGGGCGTCGTTCGTGCCGTCGCCGGTCATCGCCACGAGCTTGCCGCCGGCCTGCTCCTTCTTGATCAGCGCCATCTTGTCCTCGGGCGTCGCCTCGGCGAGGAAGTCGTCGACGCCGGCTTCGGCGGCGATCGCCGCCGCGGTGAGCGGGTTGTCGCCCGTGATCATCACGGTGCGAATGCCCATCTGA
>JAYUAM010000134.1:0-5686 GCA_043741295.1 Acidimicrobiia bacterium | reverse complement strand
GCTTCTTCTTCAACGCCCACATCGACTTCTTCGAGGAGATCGCCAAGTACCGCGCCGCCCGGCGCATCTGGGCGCGCTGGATGAAGGAGCGCTACGGCGCGCAGAGCGAACGCTCGATGACGATGCGCTTCCACACGCAGACCGCTGGTGTGTCGCTCACCGCGCAGCAGCCCGAGGTCAACCTTGTTCGCACGGCGATCGAGGCGCTGGCCGGCGTGCTCGGCGGTACGCAGAGCCTGCACACGAACTCGATGGACGAGGCCATCGCGCTGCCCACGGAGAAGGCGGCGCGCCTCGCCCTGCGCACGCAGCAGGTGATCGCCTACGAGACCAACGTCGCTCACGTGGCCGACCCGCTCGGCGGTTCGTACTACGTGGAGGCGCTCACCGACGAGGTCGAGCGCCAGGCCGAGGAGCTGTTCGCCCACCTCGACGAGCTCGGCGGTGGGTCGATGCTCGAAGGCGTCGTGCAGGGCATCGAAGAGAACTGGTTCCAGGGTCGCATCGCCGATTCGTCGTACGAGTTGGAGCGCGCGTTCAACCGCGGCCGGCGGATCATCGTGGGAGTGAACCGCTTCACCGAGGGCAACGACGACGATTCGCTCGACATCCTCCAGATCACGAGCGAGGACGAGGCCCGCCAAGTGAAGCGCCTCAGCGAGGTGCGGGCGACGCGCGACGAAGCCGCGGTCTCGACCGCACTCGCCCGGTTGCGCGTCGAGGCTACCGACCCCGAGGTGAACCTGATGCCGACGTTGGTCGATGCCGTGAAGACCTACGCCTCGCTCGGCGAGATCATGGGCACGATGGCCGGTGTCTTCGGCCGCCACGTCGAAGTCCCGACGATCTAGCCCGCTCCTTCCGTTTTGGCGTTCCCGCTGCACGTTGTACGTGCACGGGCAACGCCAAAATCCGAACTTCGGTAGTCCGGCACGGGGTCCCGGGCGAGTTAGATGACATGACGGACATGTCGATCGACCCGCTCACGGAACACGACGATGTCGGCGATGCAAGGGGTGTCGTGCGCGACTATCCGCGGCCCTTCGCCTCGTTCTACGCCTCGAACGTACGACGGGCGGTCAGCCTTGCGTGGGTGCTCACCGGCTCTCGCGAGACGGCCGAGGAGCTGGTCCAGGACGTGATGGCCGATGCCCACCGGCGTTGGCGCACGGTCGGCGCCTACGACCAGCCGGCGCAGTGGCTGCGGCGGGCTGTGCTCAACCGCTCGGTGTCCACACGGCGGCGGGCGATCGCCCGGGCGAAGGGGACGCTGCGCCTCGTAGCCCAGACCCGCACGAGCAGCGAGCTCGATGCCCGTGACGGCCAGCTGTGGGCCACGGTCCGCCGGTTGCCGAACCGCCAAGGTCAGCTCGTCGCCCTCGTGTACGTCGAGGGCCTGACGATCGCCGACGCCGCCGATGTCCTCGGCATCGCCGTCCCCACCGCCAAGACCCACCTCGCCCGGGCGAAGGCCCGCCTCGCCCATGACCTGGCGTCGTGGCGCGAGGGGCCCGACGCCGATCCCGACGCTTCCACCCCCCAGGAGGAGAACCGATGAACCTCACACACGACTTGGACGACCACGAGCTCGACGAACTGCTGAACCGCGCCGCCGCCCGGCTGCGGGCGGCGACGGAGACGGTGGCGGTCGGCGCGCCGCCCGCGCCGTCGTTCCCGATGCGCCCCGTGCTCGGCGTCGCCGCCGCCGCGGTGCTCGTCGCCGGAACCGTCGGTGTGCTGGCGACGACGGCGGGCCGCCGCGCCGGCGGGCTGCCGGCCGGCTTCGCCCAGGGCCGGTACGGCACCGAGATCCACCTTGCCGAGACCGACGACGGCGACGGCAACCACGACACGATCCTGCTGCGGGCCACGCCTGCGGGCGGCGACGTGCAGATCGCACGCGGTACCTCGGCTGCGGCGCAGACGCCGACGACGGAAGCCACGAGTGGCGGGACCCCAGGGCCCACGCCAGCCGCGCCCGCGATCGACCTGTGCATCACGAGCCCGGCGGGCGGCGTCTGTGGTGCGGCGTCGCAGTTCACCGGACCCGAACTGGTGCTCGGACCACGCGGAGCCACCGGCCAGGCGCTCGTGTACAGCCTCCCGTCCGATGCCGCGGTCGTCGCCTTCGCCGCCGGTCCGGAGCAGCACTGGTCCCGGCCGGTGGACGGCGTCGTGGTCTTCCCGTTCGGAGACGAGGCCACCTCCCGGGCGGCGGCCACCGTCTTCCGATCGGACGGCTCCGTGCTCGCTCGACTCGACAGCGCGAACCTGACGCCGACCGCGGCCGAGGTCGCCGCCCGCCAGATCAGCAGGCCCACCGTGGACACGCTCCCGCAAGGGTGGACGTTCGCATCGCCGCCGCCGATCGCCGAGTGGCCGACTGGAGGGACGTTCGTCCGCCGTCACGGCCGCAACACTCGCACCGGGTTCACCGGACCGTTCGTCATCCAACAGCTCTCGACCGACCGAGCGGACCAATCCGTGCGTTCGTGGATCGCCGTGATCACCGTTCCGACGTCGCTGGCCGACGAGATGCGGCAGCGGCTCGCCGGCGTCGCCGACGGTGGCATCGACGGCGATGTGACGAACGCCGACGGGACGACGGTGCTCGTGTGGACCGGCAGCGGCGTGAAGGCGGCCGCCCGGGACCGGGTGCTGCACGGCCTTGCCCCCGGGTTCCCGGTGGTCGCCAGCGACACGTCGGTGTACGACCTCGACATCGCCCGAACCTTCGACGCCGGCAGCGACGGGTCGGGTCGGGTCGGCAATCCGGGTGGGGTGTTCCCGCTCGACGCCGTGCTCGATGACGTCGTCGCAACGGTTGTCGTCGACGGCGCACCGCAGATGCTGTTCGCCGGAGCGGACGATCTCGGCGTGGTGCAGTACGCACTGCCTACCGCCAACGCCAGTACGAGCGTCGATCCCCGTATCGCTCCACGGCCGCTCAAGGTCGGCGACACGATGTTCCGGGGGTTCGTGGCCGTGCCCGCATCGACGACCTCGCTCTCGGTCACGCTCGACGACGGCTCGACGGTGGACGCCCAGTTGATCGATGTGCGTCCGCTGAGCGACGTCAAGCTCGCGCTCTTCCCGGCGTCGGTCGAGCATCACACGATCGCTTCGGTGAGCGTCGGCTGAGGAGGCCTGCTTCCCGCTACCCCGATTCTGGCGTTGGCGCTGCACGTTGTCCGTGCACACGCAACGCCAGAATCGCGCGTTGGGAGCCGGGCTCAGCCGGCTGGCGCGAGGCCGGTGAGCCAGCGGCGGACGTTCTCGCCAATAGCGTCGATGTCGTAGCCGCCTTCCAGCAGTACGACGGTGGGCAGGCCGAGCTCGGCGACGAGCTGTCCGCAGCGCTCGTAGCCGTCGGCCGTCAACGAGAGGTCGCTGATCGGGTCGTTGTAGTAGGTGTCGACTCCGAGCGACACGACGAGCGTGCTCGGCCCGAAGCTCGTGATTGCTTCGGCGGCGTGACCGAGCAGGGTGACGTAGGCATCGTCGTCCATCCGCTCGGGGCACGGCAGGTTCAGGTTCGTCCGCCGACCCCGCCCGGCGCCGCTCTCGTTGGCGAACCCCACCAGGTAGGGATAGGCCCGGGCCGGGTCGCCGTGGAGCGACACGTACTGCACGTCGTCGCGCTCGTAGAAGATCTGCTGCGTGCCGTTGCCGTGGTGGTAGTCGACGTCCAGGACCGTGACCTTCGTGCCGGTCGTCGTGGCCACGTGGTGGGCGGCGATCGCCGCGTTGTTGAAGTAGCAGAACCCGCCGTACATCGAGCGGGCGGCGTGATGGCCGGGCGGGCGGCAGTTGCCGAAGGCGAACCGCTCGCCGCCGTCGACGACGATCTGCGTGGCCGTCATCGCCACGTCGACCGCCGACCGGGCCGCGGCGTACGAGCCCGACACGAGCGGCGTCGCCATCTCGAAGCACCAGTAGCCGAGACCGGCGAGCACGTTGCCATCCGGTCCGGGGTCCGGCGCGGCCACCGGGTCCATGCCCGCCCGCAGCGCCGGATGGAGGAACACGTCGGGGAACACGTCACGCTGCGGCTTCACCTGGCGCTGAAACTCGCCCCACGCGGTGGCGAGGAAGCCGGCGAGGCCCGGCTCGTGCACGGCGTCGATCGGTCCGAGCCCGTGTGAAGCCGGCGCCTCAATGGTGAAGCGATCGTCGGCCCGTAGCGCGGCCACCACCTCCTCGGCCCTGCGGGGCAGCTCGTGGTGGGCGACGAGCAGCCCGTGCTCGACCTCGACCTCCGGGTCGTGGGCAAGGTGACCGGGGGAGTGGACGACACGCATCCCCCGATTCTGCCCGGGCCAGCCCGCTCGGCGCGTCGCGCTTTGGCGTTGCCCGTGCACGCTGTACGTGCACTGGCAACGCCAAAATCCGAGATGGAGGGCATCGGGCGCTCACGCCGCCGCCTCGAAGGCGACGCGCACCTGGGTCGTCACCGTGTCGGGCCGGGCGGTCATGTCCTTCCACGTGAACCGGAGCATCGTCCAGCCGGCGAGGACGAGTGCGTTCTGGCGTCGGCGATCGCGGTGGAACGCGGCAAGATCGAGATGGAACGCCTCGCTGTCGGCCTCGATGCACAAGCGTCGATCGGGGTAGGCGAAGTCGAGCGTGTAGGCATCGCCCGCGATCGCCACCTTCCATCCCGTGGCCGGAGGCGCGAGGCCGGCGGCCTGCAGCAGCCGGAGGAGGCGTCGCTCGAAGACGCTGGCGGGCGGCGCCTCGCGGTCGACGAGCAGCTGGCGCATGACGCCGATGCCGTCCCTTCCCGACGCGCCGAGCGCATCGACCCGACGGGCCATCTCGCCGAGCGACACGAGACCGCGCCGGCGGGCGTCGTCGAGCATCTCGCCGACGCGGTAGGCGTGGAGGTCGGCGCCGCAGTCGATCAGCGTTCGGCTCACTGACGTGACGGGGATGCCGTGGACGCACGAGCGGTCCACCGGATCGATCTGTTTCGACTCATGCGCCCGGATGCCGCGTGCCTGCACGCGCCGCCACCGATCGCTGAGCACCTCCACCGGTGCCGGTCCGACGCCGCGCAGGTCCCAGAGCGCGGCCGCGGCGCGTCGGGCGACGACCGTGTTCTCGCCGCCGAGGAGGCACGCGGCCATCAGTGCCTGGTTCCGGCTGGGTTCGGACCCGGCGACGGCGAACACGCCGGGGTGCAGTTCCTGCCATCTGCCGGTCTCGACCCGCCAGCCGATCGTCGATCGGGTGAAGCCGAGGCGATTTGCCTGATCCCGGGTGAAGGAGCCGAACTGGGAGCGTGCGAGCTCGGCGAGCGCATGGTCGGTTCGTCCACGCATGGGCCGATCCTCGCACCGGGGTGTGACACTCGAGTCCTCCCGATTTCGGCGTTGCCCGCGCACGTACAGCGTGCAGCCAGAACGCCAAATCGAACGCGCCGCGCGCGCTACGGCTAGCGGAGCCGGTCTTCGCTGCCTTGGCGGAAGCGGTCCCAGGCGATCGGCATCGGGTCGCCGGCCGGCTCGGTCTTCGTCCACTCGTGGACGCAGATGCGGTGGATGATGCGCCATTCGCCGTCGCGTCGCTCGTAGCGGTCGACGTAGCGACCCCACCAGGTGTCGAGCTGGTTGTGCCCATCGTCGCCGGGCCGAAGGCGGTAGCTCACGTTGTAGATCTCGCCGACTCCGGTCCCGGCGGCGAG
>JAYUAM010000133.1:0-2377 GCA_043741295.1 Acidimicrobiia bacterium | reverse complement strand
GCCCGGCCCGCGCAAGGGTCGAACGTTGACGAGTTTCCGGCTCCGGCGGCGGTCAAGTCGTCAACGTTCGACCGCCCCGTCGCTAACCTCGCCCGGTGACCGACCACCTTCATGAGGCAGCCGACGACCAGCCGGCCGACGACCACCCGGCTGACGGCCAGCGGCCGGCATACGAGCCGGCCGACGACCACTTGGCCGGCGACCAGCCGGCCGACGGGCCGGTCGCGGTGACGATCGAGAAGGTCGTGGCCGGGGGCGACGGGCTGGCGCGGGCGGAGGATGGCCGGGCGGTCTTCGTCGGCGGCGGGTTACCCGGTGAGCGCGTGGTGGTTCGGTTCACCGAGCGCAAGCGTGATTTCGCCCGTGCCCGGATCGTCGAGATGATCGACCCGAACGCCGGCCGGATCGAGCCGCCGTGCCCGTACGTCGCCGCCGGCTGCGGCGGGTGCACCTGGCAGCACGCCACGCCCGAGCTGCAGCGCGAGATGAAGCGGGCGATCGTGATCGAAGCGCTCACGCGCACCGGCGGGCTCGTCGACCCGGTCGTCACCTCGGGCGCGGTGCTCGACCCCTTCGGGTTCCGCACGACGTTGCGGCTCGGCGTCGATCGCAACGGGCGGGCCGGGTTGCGGGGTCGCCGGAGCCACGACATCGTGCCGGTGGAGCACTGCCTGGTCGCCCACCCGCTGCTCGACGAGTTGGTGAACGTCGGTCGCTTCCCGCCGGGCACCGACGTGACGCTGCGCTGCTCGGTCGCCACCGGCGAGCGCACGGTGCTGGTCGAGCAACCGGCCGAGAGCCGGCGCCGCCCGTCGCCGGGTGGTGGCGGGCCGCCGAAGCCGACCGGTCTGCCGCCCAAGGTGCGCGTCGGGCGCGACGCCGCCCTTCGTGAGGTCGTGGGCGGTGCGCGCCTTCGAGTGTCGACCCGCTCGTTCTTCCAGACGCGCCACGACGGGGCCGAGGCGCTGGTCGACGCCGTGCGCCGCGCCGCGGTCGGCGTCGACCCCGACGGGCTGATGGTGGATGCCTACGGCGGCGTCGGGCTGTTCGCCGCCACCATCGCCCCGCACGCTCCGCTCGTGCTCATCGAGTCGTCGTGGTCGTCGTGCGCCGACGCGGCCGTGAACCTGGCCGACCGGGCCGCCGACATCGTCGAGGCCCAGGTGGAGGAGTGGTCGCCGCGCTCGGCCGCGCTCGTGGTCGCCGACCCCTCGCGGTCGGGTCTCGGGCGCGAGGCCACCGACGTGCTCGCCGCCTGCGAGGCGCCGGTCCTGGTGCTCGTGAGCTGCGATCCGGTGAGCCTCGCCCGCGACGCCCGCCTGCTCGCCGGCCACGGCTACGCCCACCACGGGTCCGAGGTGATCGACCTCTTCCCCCACACCTCGCACGTCGAGGTCGTAACCCGCTTCGAGCTGCGGTGAACGGACCCCGTTGAACCGTCGCGTGCAGGTGCCGGCGTGCTCGTGACCGTGGGCGATCTCGTGGAGGATGTCGTCGTCTGGACGCGCGACGCGACCCGCCTCGGAACCGATGCCGCTGCCACGATCGAGCGCCGTCGCGGTGGGAGCGCGGCGAACGTCGCGGCGTTCGCCGCCGCCGTCGGGACGGCGAGCCGGTTCATCGGGCGGGTCGGTGACGACGCTGCCGGCCGGGGTCTCGCCGACGCGTTGGCCGCCGATGGTGTCGACGCCCGTGTGCAGCGGGCCGGGCGCACCGGCACGATCGTCGTCGTCGTCGATCAGGCGGGGGAGCGCAGCTTCCTCTCCGACCGGGGGGCCGCTATCAACCTCGCCGACGTGCCGGACGACTGGCTCGACGGCGTGCGCTGGTTGCACGTGCCCGCCTATGCCGTGCAGGCCGGGGCGCTGCGCGACACCGTGTGCGATCTCGCCGCCGAGGCCCACGGGCGCGGTGCCACGGTGAGCGTCGACGCCTCGTCGGTGGCCGTGCTCGAAGCGCACGGGCTCGACCCGTTCCGGCGCTGGTTGGCGGCGATGGCCCCCCAGGTGCTCCTGGCCAACGCCGACGAGGCGGACTTTCTGGACCTGAGCGACCCGACGGCCCGGCCGCACCAGGCGTGGACCATCGTCAAACAAGGCCCGGCTCCCGTCCTCGTCCATCCGCCCGACCGGTCCGATGCCGTCGAGGTGCCGGTGCCGGCGGTCACCGACGTGCGCGACGCCACCGGAGCGGGCGATGCGTTCGCGGCCGGCTTCATCGCCGCGCGCCTCGACGGGGCGGAACCGATCGCCGCCGCCCGAGCCGGGATCTCGCTCGCGCAGCGGGTGCTACACCACCCCGGGGCATCGCTGGCGGATACGCACTAGAACGTGCCGATGCCGCCGCCCGTGGTCACCTCGCCCGATGTCACCGATGC
>JAYUAM010000132.1:0-2378 GCA_043741295.1 Acidimicrobiia bacterium | reverse complement strand
GAGCGCTACTCGCGGGTCGAGGCGATGGTCGACACGATGGAGGAGCACTTCGGCTCCTGCACGAACCACGGCGAGTGCGAGCAGGCCTGCCCGAAGGCCATCTCGATCGACTGGATCGCCCTCATGAACCGCGACTACATCAAGGCCAAGTTCGCCAACCGCAAGCTGAGCAGCCGCCGGTAGCGGCCGGGCTGGGTTGGTCCGTTCCGGACACGTCGGTCGAGCGCTGGCCGGGGGATCACGTTCGCGGGCCGTCAGAATTCACGAAAACCGACGCATGCGCCCACCGTCGCAGTTTCTAGCGGACTGGAGCGGGTGCCCGCGCGGGCCGGGTTGCTGTCCGTCCGTGCGCGGGTCCGCGTGGTCCGAGGCCCGAACAGTGGACGCAACCGTGCGCGCACCGCTCGATCTGCTCCACTGTTCACTGGTTCTGGGACGTGACCAGGCCACGCTCAGCCACTGCCAGGCATCGACGCGAGCACATTCCCGTCGGCGTCGAGCAACGACGCCGATACGAACTCGGCCTGGGGAACCAGCACGGCCCCGATGCGACTCCCGGGGTGCGCCTTGGTCGCCGTCAGCTCGGCCCGGTAGCGCAGCCCGTTCGACCGCAGCACCTCGACGTACCGGGCGGCGGGGTCCGACGAGATCGCGAAGGGCCCGGTCAGCGTGCGCCCGGCGCTGTCAGAGTCGCCGAACAGGAGCAGGTGGTTGCCGGTCGCTGGGATGCCGGACGTGCTCGAGCCGTTCGCCCCGCGAACCTTCACCCCGTCGGCGAGAACGACGACGCCGACCGTGAAGTCGGTGCCGTCGGGCAACGTTCCGTGCAACTCGATCTCGTTGTCCGTGACGCTGTTTGTGGACACCTCGACGAGGATCGGGTCGGCCGCTGACGGCTCGACCGGCACGGTCGGCGGGGCGGTGGTTGCCGGAGCTGCCGGAGCCGCCGTCGTCGCATCGGCCGCCGTGCTGGTCGTTCCTCGGCCACCGTTGCCAGGGACCTGGCGCTCGTTCGCTGGCCGGACCGACGCAGCGAGCGCGATCGCTTCGGTATCGCTTCCGGCATCGCCGACGAGCTCGAACATCCGGCCGTCGCGCTGCCAGACGACGTTCGTGAACGTCGGCCCGGCGTCCAGCGTTACGTGGGCGATCCAGCCCGGCACGTCACCGACCGTGACCGGCGCGAGGTCGGCGAGCGTCGCACCGGCCATCGCCAGCTCGGCCCGCACGGCCAGCCCGGTCACAAGAGTCAGTGAGGAGAACACCGCGTGGCCGGTCGGCGCGCCAGCGGTGCTCGCAGGTGGATCGGGTCGTGAGTAGAAGACCGTGGTGCGTCGGCCGGAGCCGAACGGGACCCCGTACTCCATCACCGGTGCTACCTCGCCCATAGATCCCGACGCGATCTCGCGCAGGCCGTCGGGCAGCCCGGCGGCGACCGGGGCACCGCCCGGTCCGATCGTAACCGCGGCGGCGATCGCCTTAAGTCGGTCGTCCGTGGCCGGTCGAGTGTCGATGCGCACCCAGGTGATGCCGACCTTCACCCAGCCGACCCGACGACCGAGCCACGTACCGAGCACGACCGTGCGTCCGTCGACCTTCGACTCGGTGAGGTTCGACGCCACGCTCGAGAGCGGCGATTGTTCGTTGATCCCGACGCCGCGGGTGAGCACGACCGCCGGGCCGAGGGGAACGTCGTCGGTGGCGTAGACCGCGACGTCGGGTGGCGTGATCGGACCGGACGGGTCGCGGGTGGCGTCCGGTCCGGAGATCGAGGAGATCGTCCACTCCTTCGGCAGGCCGCCGATGATCCAGACGGGATCGCCGTCGGAGGTGCGGGCGAGGGGGTCGGAGCGGCGGCCGACGGTGGCGTAGAGGCCGGCGATGCCGGCGATCACGACGATCGCGGCGGCGATCGCCAGCAGGCGGCGATGCCAGGTCGATGGGGCGCCCGACGAGGTCGAGATCGGCACGCGGGCGGCTGACGCGCGGTGCAGGCCGACGGCAGCGCGGCGGGCGCGCTCGTCCACGGTGCGCTCGCGGGCGTCTTCCAGATCGGTCATCCGGGATCCTCCTGATCGTCGATCAGCGTTTCGTGGAGCGCTAGCCGCGCTCGCGAGAGGTGGGGCTTCACGGTGCCTTCGGAGCAGCCGATCTGAACGGCGATCTCGGCGACCGAGCGGTCGGCGACGTAGAACAGGGCGACGACCTCGCGTTGGCGGTCGGGCAGGTGCTGCACCGGCGCCCAGAAGGCAGGATCGCCGCCCGCCTCGTCCACGACCGCGACTGGTCGGGCCCGCAGGCGGGCGACGGCTCGCACCTCACGCCCGCGCCGACGCCACCGCGAGGCCGACCGGTTCGTGAGGACGCGGGCGACCCAG
>JAYUAM010000131.1:0-2384 GCA_043741295.1 Acidimicrobiia bacterium | reverse complement strand
CCACGAGAAGGTCGTCGAGGAGGAGCTGCGCCGTTATGACGCGCCTTCGCTCCGTCCGCTCGGCATCGGCATGCACCTCGCGGCAGCGACGCTGATGGCGTCGGGGTCGCAGGCCCAGAAGGAGCGCCTCCTCCCGCCGCTCGTACAGGCCGACGAGCAGTGGTGCCAGCTGTTCTCCGAGCCCGACGCCGGCTCCGACCTCGTGTCGCTCCGGTGCCGCGCGGTGCGCGACGGCGACGAGTGGGTGATCGACGGGCAGAAGGTGTGGTCGTCGTACGCCGCCAACGCCCACTTCGGCCTCCTGCTCGCCCGCACCGACCCGGCCGCGCCGAAACCCCACGTCGGCATCACGATGTTCGTGCTGGCGATGCACGCGCCCGGGGTCTCGGTGCGCCCGCTGGTCGACATCGCCGGCGGCCGTCACTTCAACGAGGTGTTCCTGGAAGGCGTGCGGCTGCCAGCCGACGCCGTGATCGGCGAGGTCAACCGCGGGTGGGGCGTCTCGCAGGGCACGCTCGGCGGTGAGCGATCGGGGTACATGGGCGGATCGGGCGGTGGGCGCCGGCAGCGTCAGGTCATCAAGGCGGCGCTCGCTGCCGGGCTGTCGGACGACTCGGCGACGCGCCAGCGCATCGCCCGTGTCGTCACGGCCGAGCGGGTGCTCGAGTGGGTGCGCGACCGGTTCATCGGGGGCCAGCTCGCAGGTGGGAACCCGGCCGCCGGCTCGATGATGAAGCTCGCCGCCGGCACGCTAGAGCAGCACTGCTCGGAGATCGTCGCCGACATCGCCGGCCCCGCGGGGCAGGCGTGGGATCCGAGCGATCGCGACGGCGACATCGTGAGCCACGATGTGAACGCCACCCGCCAGGCCCGCATCGCCGGCGGCACCCACGAGATCCAGCGCAACCTCCTCGGCGAGCGCGTGCTCGGCCTGCCTCGAGAGCCGAAGTAGCGGCGGGCGGGTCGGGTCAGTTGCCGGCCCCGAGGCGCACCGGCTCCTCGGGGTCGTGGCCGCTGAGCGTGTACTTCATCGTCGCCTGCCAGTGGGCCACCGCGGCCGCCTCGTCGCCGT
Source organism: Acidimicrobiia bacterium (assembly GCA_043741295.1). GTDB lineage: Bacteria > Actinomycetota > Acidimicrobiia > Acidimicrobiales > Ilumatobacteraceae > JAYUAM01. Next base: position 1,312 of record JAYUAM010000131.1, on the reverse strand, counting down.
CGCGCAGCAGGCCGAGGAACTTGCGGTAGGACCGCACCGCACGCCGCAGCAGCGCAGGATCGATCGTGTCCATCGTCGACGAGTAGTACGCCTCCACCATGCCCTGAAGCATCTTCGACAGGGTGGCGAGCGTCTTGTTGCCGGACTGCTCGACCAGCGTCTCGTGGACGCGGGCGGCGGCCAGGCCGAAGGCGGCGCCGTCGTTGCGCTCGGCCGCCTCGGCGGCGAGGTCGACCGCCGCTTCGATGGCGGCGATCGCCCGCTGGTCCCGGCTGCGGGCCAGCTGGCCGGCGATCTGGGGCTCGATCATGCGGCGTGCGGCGTCGAGGTCGCCCACCGTGGTCTGCTGCAGCTGGAGGGTCACGGCGAGTGCGGTGGCGATCGGCTCGAGGTTCGGATGCGTGACGACGGGGCCGCCGCTGCGGCCGCGCCGGATGGCGATGAGACCCTGTGACTCGAGCACGCGCAGCGCCTCGCGCAACGTGGTTCGAGCGACGCCGAACTCCTCCGTCAGTTCGTCCTCCGGCGGCAGGCGCCGCCCTTCGACGAGCTCGCCGTGCACGATCCGGTTGCGGATCTGGTCGGCCACGACCTCGTGCGCCTTCTTCGCCGCCGCTCGCGCCACCATCGAAAAGACTCTACTGTTTTCGGGTGCATCGAGTGATCCCGACGGCGACGGACACGGTCCGGATCGAGGTCGTCGACCGCGTCGGCGTGCTCACGTTCAACCGGCCGGAGCGGCGCAACGCTCTGCACGACGAGATGTACGGCGCCATGATCGCCGCGGTCGAGTCGTTCGCCGCGGATCCCGACGTCGGTTGCGTCGTGGTCACCGGCGAGGGGTCGGCGTTCTGCGCAGGGGGCGACGTGCGCGATGGCAGCGGTCGTCGGCCGGACGGCTCGCGCCCGACGCCAGAGGAACGGGTCGCCAACCTCACCGCCAACGGCCGGCTGTCCGTGGTGCTGCACGAGGCACCGATCCTGACGATCGCCGCGCTCAACGGCGCCGCCGTCGGTGCCGGGCTGTCGATCGCGCTGGCGTGCGACTTCCGGATCGCCGCGTCGTCCGCGAAGGTCGTCGGTGGGTGGGCCCGGTTGGCGTTCTCGGGAGACTTCGGCGGTGCGTGGCTGCTCGCGCAGCGCGTCGGGCCGTCGAGGGCGCTCGAGCTGCTCGTCAGCAACCGCACCGTCGACGCCGCAGAGGCGCTGTCGCTCGGGTTGGTCGACCGCGTCGTCGACGACGCCGACTTCCCGTCGGCCTGGCGGGCCTGGTCGGCCGAGCTCGCGTCGGGACCGAAAGCGGCCATCGGCT